>CAJXVZ010000053.1 GCA_913062845.1 uncultured Psychroflexus sp. | reverse complement strand
TTATGAAACAACTATCAATCCAATTGAGATAAGTGATTCCATCAAGTCCATAAATAATATCTTTTTTGATGATTTCTTTAGTATCTTAATTCTTACGGATGTTTTACTCCTGTTGTTTTCTCTGCTTCAGACCGATGAGTTCAGCAGGGTTATTAGAAATTCTGGTTTTATCATTTCAACTATTTTGATCAAACTCTCTTTCTCGGCAGATGGTATTTTAAATGCAATTCTTATTGTTGCAGCGGTCAGTTTTGGCGTCATTTTACTCTACATTTATAGCCTTTACCAAAAAATTCAAATATCTAATCAAAATTGAAGTACGATAACATAAATTTATTAAAATAGATTGCTGAATATGCTTATTTTTGATGTAAATACAAATCAATTTTGAACAACAGTTATATACTTCAAATACGTTTAGCTTTTATCTTTTCCTGTTTTTTCCTTTTTTTTACAGCACAAGCACAGGAATTGGCCGTATTACAATATAAAGGCGGTGGCGACTGGTATAGTAATCCTACCGCCTTGAAAAATTTGATCAATTTCAGTAATTCAAATCTAAATACGAGCATTGACCCAAAGCCAGCGACAGTTAAGCCGGATTCTCCTGAACTTTTTAATTATCCTTATGTCTATCTCACCGGACACGGTAATGTTTTCTTTTCGGATAAGGATATCGAAAATCTTAGAAACTATTTATTGAGTGGTGGCTTTCTTCACGTCGACGACAATTATGGCTTAGATCCCTATTTCAGAAAAGCATTTAAGCGGCTGTTTCCGGATAAAGAACTTGAAGAAATTCCTGCTGATCATCCTCTTTTCAGTCAGGCATTTAATTTTCCCGAAGGTTTGCCAAAAATACATGTTCACGATGGCAAGCCACCACAGCTCTTTGGTGTTTTTCATGACGGAAGGCTTATAATGATTTATTCCTATGAAAGTGATTTAGGTAATGGCTGGGAAGACCAGGAAATTCATAATGACCCTGAAGAAGTGAGACAAAAGGCGCTGAAAATGGGTGCTAATATCATCAGCTATGTTTTTACCCATTAATTCTTTAAGATGAAACAAATCAGTCATGAAGAATTCAAACCAGCTCCGTTAAAAAGATCAATTTTACTGGTTTGCAGTCCATTGCAGTCTCCAGGGAGTTTGGGTAGCCTTTGCAGGACAGCAGAAGCATTTGGTGTTGAACAACTTTTAATTCATCAGAGTAATATTGATTTTCTAAAACTACCACGTTTTATAAAAACTTCGAGACACAGTTTTAAAAATATTCATATCGATAGCTATGATAACCTTATTTTATTAATCGAAAAGTTGAAAGAAAAAGATCATTTAATTCTGGGTCTGGAGCATTGTGATCAAAGCAATAATCTTAAAAGCTTTAGATCACAGAAAAAAGTTGCTATCATAATAGGAAATGAGAAATCTGGTATAGAAAGATCTATACTTGATAAAACAGATGCTGTTGCCCATATCGAAATGTATGGTAAAAACAGCAGTATGAATGTAACCCAGGCTACGGCTATTGCATTGTACCACTGCGCTAACTTCATGTGATGAGCATAGACAAATCTATATTATCACCAGAAATAAGAGCTTTTGCAAAGGCTCATGAAAATGAAAGTCTGCCAGAACTGATTTTAAAAGGTAGTCCTTTTGATCATATTAAAATACAAGATATCGCACAACAAATCAAAGGTTTACAAACAGCTAAAGAAAAATTCCCGATTTTATATGATAATGAACATATCATTTATCCTCCAAAAATTAATTTGGAACAATCTTCTTCGGAGATTACTGCAAGGTACAAAGCTAATTTAATATCAAAAAATGACAGGATAATTGATATTACAGGAGGTATGGGAATAGATGCTATGGCATTTTATGAGATTTCAGGATCTGTGATTTATATAGAATCGGATCCAAATACGTACGCATACACGGTACATAATTTCAAAGCCAGGCAACAAAAAATAAGGCCTTTTAATGCTGATGGAATTGAGTTTTTAAAAAAGAATAATGATACCTATGATTGGATTTATATAGATCCTGCCAGACGGGACGAACAAAATTCCAAGGTTTTCAGATTTGAAGATTGCCAGCCTGATGTTTTAGAACATATGAATCTTTTTAAATCAAAAGCTTCAAAACTGATGATAAAAGCATCTCCTCTATTGGATATCAATCAATCATTGGAACTGCTACCTCATGTTGAATCTGTTCATGTAATTTCTGTAAAAAATGAAACCAAAGAACTATTATTAATCATTAATTTTGAAAAGACAACCACCAACCCAACGATTAATGCCGTAAACTTGGCAACCGAACAAAATAGTTTTTCTGCAAAGTATTCAGACAGACTAAAAGTACAAACCTTTTCATTACCTCAGCGTTTCCTGTACGAACCAAACGCCTCTATTATGAAATCAGGCTTTTTTGGAAATATTTGTGAGGAATACAGTTTATCGGCTTTACATCCTAATTCTCATTTGTTTACTTCATCTCAGAATATTGAATTTCCCGGAAGAAAATTTAAAATAATTAAAACCCTTCAACCCAAAAAAAAGTTGATCAATAAACATTTAAAGGATAAAAAAGCCAATATATCCACAAGAAATTATCCTTTAAAACCGGAACAGATCAAAAAAAAATATGGAATAAGTGATGGTGGCTCGCTTTTTGTTTTCTTTACCACAAATCTTAAGAACGAGAAGATTGCTTTAATTTGTAAAAAGCTTATTATTTAATTTATGAATAAGATATGTTTACTGCTTTTACTGGTTTTTTCAAATGTCTTAAATGCGCAGTGTGAGTACAGTTCAGTTTTTATGAACAACTCTACAAAAAGCCTGTTCCTGAAGCTAAATCCTGTGACTATAGATATTTATGAAACACCATTTAATGGCAGACTTGTTTTAGCTACTTTAATAAGAAATGGAGATGTTTACTACATAGATTTTGAAATCACCAGAGACTCTTCCACTCAGGATCTTGTTCCACATTGTTTTGAAGAAGGTGATCAGGTTGTATTCTCGTTATCAGACAATTCCAAAATCACCCTCAACCACATTCAGGATAGGATATGTGGTGTGAAACTGGAGCAAAACAACGATTTTGTGAGTGTTACCGACTATATGAGAATAATAGTGACCCGGGAAGCTCTTGAAAAACTATCAAAACATGAGGTTATCCTTTTGGAATTCAAAAGCAGAGATTTTAGCAAAAACGTTGTTTTAAAAAGTGAACTTGAAGAATATTATGATGATGAAATCTATATTTCAAAACCAACCAGATTTTTTATAGATAACATTGAATGTCTTACTAATCCGGAACTAGATTAAGCTATATTAAAAATATAAATAATGGAATAATGGCACTTAGACTTTTTATCATTCTTTTTGTTTGCACATTTAGTCTCAAAGCGCAATGTGATTATACAAATATTGGTTATGACAGAGATTCTAAGGCTTTATACCTGAAATCTATGCCTATAACTCTCGAGCTGTATGAAACACCATTTAACGGGAGACTTATACAGGTATTTTTGGTCAGAAACGGAAATTCTTATTATTTGGAATTTGAAATTACAAGAGATTCAGCATCTCAGGATCTGCAGCCTGTTTGCTTTGTAAAAGGTGATAGAGTGAGCTTTTCCTTATCGAATAACACTTATATCAGTTTGTCTCAAATTGAGGATAAGATATGTGGTGTAAAATTTGAAAACAGTACAAATGGATTTGTAACAGTAACAAACTACATTAATGTAATTTTGACACA
Source organism: uncultured Psychroflexus sp. (assembly GCA_913062845.1). Classification (GTDB taxonomy): domain Bacteria; phylum Bacteroidota; class Bacteroidia; order Flavobacteriales; family Flavobacteriaceae; genus Psychroflexus. Next base: position 16,974 of record CAJXVZ010000053.1, on the reverse strand, counting down.
GGATTCTTTTGAAAAGCTTCTTAAAAATGAAGTACTTTTAATGAAAATATCATCAGAAAACTACAACAAAACCTTTGTTTTGAAAAACGAGATGGAAGAGTTGATAAACAATCAAATGACCATTACAAATCCGACCCGTTTTTTCATGGATAATATAGAATGTCTCACCAATCCAAAACTTTGATTGAATTTAATTATTTGGAAGGCGGCTGAGAAGGTCTGACTTCAATTTTACTTGGTAAAGTTCTTGGGTTCAATTTAAACAGGTCAACAACTATTTCTCCTATATCTTCAGGTTGAATTTTCCATGCATCTTTTTCATCCGGTTCATTACCATTAAAATGTGTTGATACAGAGCCGGGCATAATTGTAGAGACGTTTACGCCTTTTTGCCTTAGATCCAGCATAACAGCCTGTGTAAATCCGGTAACGCCGAATTTACTGGCATTGTATGCCGCACCACCTGCAAAGAAATTGCATCCTGCCAAACTGGAAATGCTGATAAAGTATCCTTTAGAGCTTGAAAGGGCTTCAACAGCGGACTTAATGGTATAAAAAACCCCTGATAGATTGGTATCTATCACTTCCTGCCATTGATTTATTGATAGATCCTCAATGCTTCCAAAATGTCCTAAACCAGCATTGGCAAGAACGTAATCAATTTGTCCAAAATTTTCTAAAGTTTCATTTACGGCGTTTTCCAGATCGGAAAAGCTTCTCACATCAGCTTTTATTCCCAGGCATTTTACATTGTATTTTTTAGAAATGGTTTCTGCTGCTTTGTCCGCATTATCCTTGCTTCTGCTGGTCAGAACACTGTGGACACCTTCTTGAGCCAAACTTTCAGCAATACCATATCCTATTCCTTTAGATCCTCCTGTTATAAATGCAACTTTATCTCTCATTATTTTTGATTTTAATCAAATGTAAAAACTTGTGGATTAAGTCATTTTAGTTTATAAAAGATTTAACCCTTCAGTCCTTATGAAAGCTGAAGAACAATTAAATTAATTTATCTTTGAACAAAAAATCCAATGACCGAAAATAAATTAGCGCTGTATTATTTTTATGATTTATTAAAAGAGTATACATCATTAAGTGATTTTTATGCATTAGTATTTAATGCAGTCATCAATAGTATCCTTTTAGCTATTCTGGCTTTTATTTTATTTAAAGTTATGCGGGGTTTTGCCCTAAAAATTGTCAGCAGGATGGCTGCAAAATCTACAACCCAATTCGATGACCTGCTAGTAAAAAATAAGACATTTTTAAATCTCTCAAACCTCATTGTATTCTATATTGTTTCAGCTTTAACAGACGAGTTGTATGTGGATTTTGTGGAGTTTGAAAGCTTTATAAGTCATGCCATAAGTGTCCTTATCGTTGTTTTTAGCATTTGGACATTCCGTAGTTTTTTAAAAACCGTGAGAGATTACCTCAAAACCCTGGATAACTTTAAGGATAAGCCTATAGACAGCTACATTCAGGTTGTAATGATCGTCCTATGGATGATTGGTTTGATAATCATTTTTTCAATAATAACCGGTAAACCACTAATCAAATTTCTCGTAGGATTAGGAACACTGTCTGCGGTATTACTGCTTGTCTTCAAAGACACTATTCTTGGCTTTGTAGCCAGTATTCAGGTTGCGGCAAACGATACAGTAAGGATTGGTGACTGGATCACCATGGAAAAATACGGTGCAGATGGTGATGTTTTTGAAATAAATCTGGCCTCAGTCAAGGTAAGGAACTTTGATAAAACCATCACTACAATACCAACTTATTACCTTATTTCTGACTCTTTTAAAAACTGGAGAGGCATGAGCCAGTCTGGCGGAAGAAGGATTAAACGTGCCATCATTATCAAATCAAACAGCATTAAATATCTGGAAAGGGAAAAGGTAGAGGAGCTGAAAAAAATTCATTTAATCACAAATTATATCCAGCATAGACAGGAAGAAATTGATAAACATAATGAAGCAAACAAAGTAGACAAATCACTACTTATAAACGGCAGGAACATGACCAACTTTGGTGCTTACCGTAAGTATATTGATGAATATCTGAATATCCATTCAGCAGTAAATAAAGATATGCCTGTGATGATCAGACAGCTGGCGCCGACCACACAAGGTGTGCCTTTAGAAATTTATTGCTTTAGCAAAGACAAGGTCTGGAAGAATTATGAATATATCATGGCTGATATTTTTGACCACATCATTGCTGCTGTTCCATATTTCGATTTAGAGATCTATGAGCTGCCAACCGGAAGAGACATTGATTTAAAAAAGGCTTAACGGTTTAAGGCTTAATTAGAAATTCTTTTATCCTAAGTTTGCAACCTTAAATTTCAGGATGTTAGAATTTTATAGATTTATCAGACAAAATTTAAAACCATTAAGTTACGGTTGGCTATTAACCTTCCTTTCCAGTTTTGGGCAGACCTATCTTATTTCTCTTTACGTGGTTCATCTGGTCAAGGCATTTAGCATTACCGAAGGCGAATTCGGAGCTGTTTATGCCGTATGTACAGTGATTTCTTCAATTGTCATGCTAAGTATTGGTCATACTGTAGACCATATCTCCGTTAAAAAAGTAAGTTTTTTTACAATTTTGGTTTTAGCAATTTGTTGCATCTTATTAGGCTTATCCTATCATCTTGCCTTTATTTTCATAGCTTTGATCGGGATGCGGCTGTGCGGTCAGGGCATGTTGAGCCATATCAGTTTTACCATTTTATCAAAATATTTTGACAAAGATCGTGGGAAAGCAATTAGTTTCTCAACATTGGGGTTCTCCATTGGCGAAGCTATTCTGCCATTGCTTATCGTTAGCATTATTACTTTTTATGACTGGCGAACAGCTATGACAGGTAGTGGTGTTTTACTTTTAATTTACTTAATAAGGCTAAAGTTCACGGATCTAAGTCATTTTAATAAACAACTTAATGCCTCCAAGCCGAGTTCAAAGAGCTTATTCAAGGATTTTTTTGAGATCATCAAAGACAAAAGATTTTTGATCATAATGCCTACGAGCATAGTGATAAGCTTTACCGTTACTGCTGTCATTTTTTACCAGTATTTCTTTATAGAGCAAAAAGGATGGTCGGCAACACTCTATGCCGGTTTTTTTACAGTTTATGCCATCACACGACTATTGTTTTCACTATTTGGAGGCGTTTGGGTAGATAGGTTTACAGCCAAAACCCTATTCAGATTTTATTTGATTCCTATCATATTTGGCTTAATCGCTTTTGCATTTATAAACAGCATCATAGGAGCACTAATATTTCTGATGCTCATGGGCGTTACCGTTGGGATGTCAGGAACTATCAAAACTGCAGTGTTAGCTGAACTATACGGAGTAAAAAAATTAGGAACTATCAGGAGTTTATTCACCATGTTCATGGTTTTCAGTACTGCCCTCGGGCCTTTACTTGTTGGTATAATGATAGATTACGGGTTGAGCATTACATTGATCATGAGCAGTCTGGCAGGATTTGTATTTCTTTGTCTGCTCAATGCACAACGCATAGCATCAATACCCAGGGTGAAGCCTGATTTAAGTCAAATCTGATTTCAGTTTATAAAATCACAAACTTATCATAGGATAAAAACTGAATTCTGTAATTTCTACTTACTTTTGTGCTCTTAAAATTTCAATTATGCAAAAAACAGCTTTATACCAGAAACATGTGGATTTAGGAGCCAAAATGGTTCCTTTTGCCGGATTTGAAATGCCTGTGAGTTATGAAGGTGTAAAAACAGAACACCAAAATGTAAGAGAAAAACTTGGAGTATTTGATGTCTCTCATATGGGTGAGTTTTTTGTCGAAGGTCCGCAGGCTAAAGATCTGTTACAATATGTCACGTCTAATGATGTATCAAAGCTTGTAGACGGACAAGCTCAGTATACCTGCTTTCCTAACGAAATGAATGGTATAATAGACGATTTGATCCTGTACCGTTTTCACGAAGAAAAATATATGCTTGTTGTGAATGCATCAAACATTGAAAAAGACTGGGACTGGATAAATAAGCACAATAAATTTAATGCCCGACTAACCAATGCAAGTGATGAATATTCACTGCTTGCCGTACAAGGACCAAAGGCCATCGAAGCCATGCAAAGCCTGACTGAGGTTGATTTATCTTCCATAAAATTTTATCATTTTAAGGAAGACGTATTTGCTGGTGAAAATGAGGTTATCATATCTGCTACAGGCTATACAGGAAGTGGTGGATTTGAACTTTATATAAAAAATGAAGCTGTTGAAAAAGTATGGGCAAAAGTCCTTGAGGCTGGTAAAGATTTTGGCATAATGCCTGTTGGACTGGCGGCAAGAGATACCTTAAGACTGGAAATGGGCTACTGCTTATACGGTAATGATATCGATGATACTACATCACCTCTGGAAGCAAAATTAGGCTGGATCACAAAATTTAATAAGGATTTTATCAATAAGGATAACCTACTCAAACAGAAAGAAGAAGGTGTTGTAAGAAAACTGGTAGCTTTTGAAATGCTGGAAAAAGGAATCCCCAGAAAGGACTATCCCATACTTGATCATGACATGCAACCGATTGGCTATGTAACTTCAGGCACGCAATCTCCAAGCCTTAATAAAGCCATCGGTTTGGGCTACGTCAATACCGGAAATGAAAAGATTGGTGAGACTTGTTTAATTCAGATAAGAAATAAACATGTAAAAGCGGAAATTGTAAAATTACCTTTTTACAAAGGCGAATAAAACGGATAAAGCCAACTTATAAAATTAATTTATTTTGAGAATCCTCATTCTGGGAGCAAGTGGCTTTTTGGGGCAATCCTTATTTAAGGAATTAAATCCATATTTTGATGTATTTGGTACTTTTCATACCAAATCTTCAGTGTATCAAGACAACAGAAGGTATTTTCAATGGGATGTAGAGACAGAACCCATCTCACCTGTTCTTAAGAAAACTATACCGGATATTATCATCACGACCTTCAAGGGTGCCTTTCCTGCACAGTTAGAATGTTATAACGAGCTGATAACTTATGTTGTCCGACACCGAAAAAAAATAATCTTTATATCTACTTCAAATGTATTTGATACATTTACAAATTATCCTTCATATGAGTACGACAAAACACTCTCAACCAGTATCTATGGTAAATTTTTAATTAAAGTTGAAAATGCATTACTCAGATTACCAAATGATTATTATAATATTTTAAGATTACCTATGGTCTTTGGAAAAACCTCACCAAGACTAAAAGAAATTTTTACTTTGTACGATTTGAAAGAACCTGTTGATGTTTTTCCAAATGTTATCATTAATGCTACAACAGTTAGCAAATTTTGCCAGCAGTTGCACTACATCATCAATCAGGAGTTAAGAGGTGTATTTCATTTGGGATCTTCAGACGTTGTTCATCACAAAGACCTGATCAAAAACATTTATGAAATCAATGAAATGAAAGACCCCATTTTCAGAAATAATTACCAATCCAATCAAGACCGTTATCTGGCTTTACTACCAAAACACAATAAACTCCCAAAAAATTACAGGATCTCAGTTGATGAGGTTGTTGAGGATTGTAGACTTTAACGAACAAATGAATGCTGTGGAAAAATTTTATAAGTTTTATTAATTTTGTAATAAATCTTTTGATTTGAGCTCAACAAAAATAAAGTATAATCCTAAAAATCAAAACCTCACCATAGATGATGAAGCAAAAAGCGTTCACTATATATTTTTGGTGTTTTCCATAACTCAGTTATGCACGAACAGCATACAGGTCTATAGCAGATGGGGACAATTCGATACAAATTTGTTTTACGTGTTTTGTTTGTTGGTTCTGGCTTTTACTGCCTTTACCATATATTATCTGTTTTATGATTCTTACACAAAGGAACTGAGATTGGACGACATTGTTTTCTATAAAGAAAAAGCATTTTTTTGGACTAAACTGAGATATTTTAAACTTAAAAACAATAGAATAAGGTTAATAAACCTCAAATCTAGATCACAAGCTTCAAAAGACTTAAAATCACTTTTGAATAAAAATCAAATCCTCATAAAGTCTTAATAAATTAACTTTCAAATAAATTACTCATTATACCTTTCGTATTTTTGCAGTAAATTTTTGACTGATGAAAAGAGTTGTTGTTGGTATGAGTGGCGGTGTAGATTCCAGTGTTGCGGCTTTTCTTTGTAAGCAACAGGGCTACGAGGTTATTGGACTGTTCATGAAAAACTGGCACGATGATTCCGTGACCATTAGTGACGAATGTCCATGGCTGGAAGACAGTAACGATGCTATGCTCGTTGCCCAAAAACTGGGCATTCCCTTCCAGACCGTCGATCTCAGTGAAGAATATAAGGAACGTATAGTGGATTATATGTTCAAAGAATACGAAGAAGGCCGAACGCCAAATCCTGATGTGCTTTGTAACCGTGAAATCAAGTTTGATGTATTTCTGAAGATTGCAGAATCCCTTGGTGCTGATTATGTAGCAACTGGCCATTACTGCCGTAAAGACAGTATTGAAGTAGATGGCCGGACTACATACAGATTACTTGCCGGGAAAGATCAGAACAAAGACCAGTCATACTTTCTATGTCAGATCAATCAGGAACAATTGTCAAAAATACTGTTTCCTGTCGGTGAACTTCAAAAGTCTGAGGTCCGTAAAATTGCAATGGAACAGGAGTTGACTACAGCCGAAAAAAAAGATTCTCAGGGTTTATGTTTTATAGGTAAAGTGAAATTACCTGAATTTCTTCAACAGCAGTTAAAACCAAAAAAAGGTAAAGTTGTAGAAATTCCTGCGGACTTTGCGCCATATAAGGAAAATTCCGGAGAAGACATATTTAGTTTATCTGATAAATTTGTCTACAAACCTGATGATGGTTTAGAAAAAGGTGAGCATAATGGCGCCCATTTTTATACTAAAGGTCAGCGTAAAGGTCTGAATATTGGTGGAACGCCTGAGCCTCTGTTTGTAATAGATACCGATGTAAAAACCAACACGATATATGTTGGGCAAGGAAAAGAACATCCGGGTTTACATCGTAAAGGTTTAAAAGTGCTAAACAAAGATGTACATTGGCTGAGGGAAGACCTGAAAATGAACATTGGAGAAGAAAAAACATATAATGCCAGAATAAGGTACAGGCAACCTCTTGAGGAAGTAAAACTATATCAAAGAGAAGATGCCCTTTACTTTATATTTGAAAATGAACAAACTGCAATCGCAGAAGGACAGTTTGTAGCCTGGTATAGAGACGATGAACTTATTGGATCCGGAGTGATTGATTGATTTGAATATTTAATGGCTTAGATTTATCCGAATTTTATAATATTGTTATATGAAAAAACGGTTTACTAAATCAAGTTTAATTTTTGGATTTGTTTCAGGTTTTTTATTTGCTACTCTAGTGGCTGGTTTTGATTATTATAATGATAACCCCTTTGATTTCTCGAAATTTATTTTTCAGTTTATTCTGTTTGGTCTTTTTCAAAGTTTAATAATTTTTCCAAAAGCCAAAAAAACAACAAATGAATGAAAATGATTAGTTAAGTTATGAGTCATGAGAAAACTGAGCTTTATATAAATTTTTTATCATCAATTATTTTATATCCTTCAAATTCATGAGAACACCAACTTAAAACCCATAAACTTCAAACCTTAAACTTCAAGTAATAATGTTCAAAAACAATAAAATCACCCATCTTTTTGATATAAAATTCCCTTTGATACAAGCAGGAATGATCTGGGCCAGCGGATGGAAATTGGCTTCAACAGTCAGTAATGCCGGTGGACTTGGTATCATTGGAGCCGGCTCAATGTATCCCGAAATTCTGGAAGAGCATATCACCAAATGCCAGAAAGCAACGGATAAACCTTTCGCCGTTAACGTGCCTATGCTTTATCCCGACATCGATAAGCTCATACAGATTATCATTGACAAAAAAGTGCCTATTGTTTTTACTTCCGCAGGAAATCCTAAAACATATACCAGTCTTTTAAAATCTCATGGTATAAAAGTAGTTCATGTGGTCAGTAGTGTGAAGTTTTCTTTAAAGGCTCAGGAGGCAGGCGTTGATGCTGTTGTAGCAGAAGGTTTTGAAGCCGGTGGACATAACGGCAGGGAAGAGACTACAACTTTTACACTAATTCCTATGGTCAAAAAAGCTTTAGATATCCCTTTGATCGCTGCAGGTGGCATTGGTAATGGCAATGCCATGCTCGCTGCAATGATCCTTGGTGCAGATGCTGTGCAAGTTGGAACACGCTTTGTAGCAAGCCACGAAGCGTCTTCTCACCTCAATTTTAAACAAAAGGTTATTGATATCAAAGAAGGTGAAACACAACTGACTCTCAAAGAGCTGGCTCCGGTACGACTCATCAAAAATAAATTTTATAATGATATCCAGGCATTGTACCAACAGTCGGCCAGCAGAGAAGATCTGCAGAAGTTACTAGGTCGTGCCAGAGCAAAAAAAGGGATGTTTGAAGGTGATCTGGATGAGGGAGAATTAGAAATTGGTCAGATATCAGGTTTAATTGATGACATTTTACCGGCTGAAACCATCGTCAATCAGATGATAGCAGAATATAATGAAGTATTGGGTAAAATTTGTAATAAATAAAATAAAATATGGGACTATTAAACAGATTAATGGGAAATGCCAGTGCAGTTTCCAAAGAAGAATTAACCAAAAAATATGCACGATTGTTCACTGAAAGCGAAACCGTAGATTTTGGTTTTAAGCTGATAAGAGATACTTTTATTTTTACCCGTAAACGCCTCATTTTAATAGATGTACAGGGTCTTACGGGAAGCAAGGTTGAGTATATGTCTCTGCCTTACAAAAGTATTTCAAGGTTTTCACTGGAGTCATCAGGCACGTTTGATCTTGACGCCGAATTAAAAATCTGGATATCCAGTGCAACTGAACCTTCTGTAAGCAAAAAATTCAATAAGAAAATTGATGTTTATGAAGTTCAAAAATATCTGGCAGATAAGGTAGGGTGATTTGCTTAACACTTAAATTTAAGTCGTGAAAATTTCTCAACTCTCAATCTATTCGGGCTTATTTATAATCTTTTCCAGTCTGGGATCAGATATCCACAGGTTCATACCGTCATGGCTGGGCATAAGTATAGGTAGCTTATTTGTTATCTATGGTGTTGTCAAAGAATTTAAAATTGATAAAGCTTTAAAATTCAATTGGTTTGATTACAAAATTAACTGGCTTAGACTACCTTCTAAAATTTACATCATTACCGGTATCTTTCTGGTACGTATCCACAAATTTGTTGAGAGTATCAATAATTCATTTGAGCTTTATCTCTTTTTTGTGATTGCCGGTGTTTTACTTATGCTGTATGGATTAGCCTTACATTTTAAGGAGAAAAAACACAAAAAAGAAAGCGGCGATATTGAAAAATAAGAAATTAAAGCTGATTATGCAAGTTGTCAATTGCGGTTAGAATTGATAATTTCGACTTCAAAATCAGGTTTATATTGTATGATAAAAATACCTGTATTTTCATAAGCATCAGACATAAATGGTTTTTTGTAACCAAATCGATTTTCGTTGTATTCTGTTAGTGGACTTAGCGCCTCCTCTTTCCTTAAAGTTCCTTCATAGGCCAGTCGGAGGAGAATGTCGTAAGTCAGATCAAAACCTCTCAAGGTATAACGCGTAGGCACATGACCATTTTTCCTGATGTATTCCTCTATAATGTCATTGCTTTCTAAAATGTCATAAGTCGAAATCGCTGTGTACGTGAATTTCAGGTTTGATAGGTCTTTGTTTTCAACGACATTAGTAAAAGCTTTGTTCCGGTCTGAAGTAAAAAGCCTGATATCAAATTGAATACTGTCTCCCGGTACTGGTTCTTTAGTCTCTTTTTCTTTGGCTTCAGGGTCTGTTCGTATAAAACCCTCATTAAAACGGTTCAGGGATTTTACCTTTTCAGATATTCCAATTTGATTGGTCTCCAAAACGACCCAGTTTTCTTTATCCTTTTCCAGTAAATTCTCAATTTCTTCAGCTTCAACGTAAGTCTTTCTGATCTTCAAAAATTTAGCTTGTGGAAAGGAATACTTATATTTTTCGTGCTTATCGATTGCCGTACTGTCTGTGATGAAAATCAGATTTTGTTTTTCAGTAACAATACTGTCTATAAAAGTGATCAGTGTTTCTGTTTGCCTGTTGCTGTCCGGTATGGTATTAAAAACATGGGAAGGCGAATCATCAAGTTTTGTGATAGGCAGAAAAACAGGAATTTTTTCATCTGCCAGCTTCTCTGTTACTTTTAGAATATTTGGATTTATGATAGGACCAATAATGGCATCACGATCTGAAAAGGAGTTGAACATCAGAATGGAGTCCATAACTTTAGGGTTGCGTTTTGTATCATAAACTTTCAAATCGGTATATATTCCCAGGGATTTTGCCTTTTTTATCGCAAGTTTTACCCCTTCATAAAAATCAAGTGAAACATTCAATAATTCATCCTTTCTCAAAATCTGTTTGGGCTTCACACTGTCACCTTCAAAGTTCTGCAGCGAAAAAGGTAATAAAAGCGCGAGATTTTTATCATTGAAGTTTTGAACTCTGCTCTCCAGATCAACAATTTTTTCTGCCTGATTTAAAGCTTCTATTCTTTCAGGTAATTTTATAATGGTTCCCTCTTTTAAACCTTCAGCCCGTACAATTGGATTTAGCCTGTAAATGATTTCCTCACTAATTTTAAACTCCTTGCTCAAGCTGTAAAGGGTTTGCTTTTTAGGCACTTTATAAAATTGTAAAGCCATGTCCAGGCTGGCAATATCTACACCTTCATTTTCCTTTTCTGGTCTTACGATCTTTACGAGTTGACCGGACTGTATCTCAATGATACCTTCATTCAGGCTATCAAAATCCTTTGCAGAAATATCATACTTCTGGAGAATATCAGATTTTCTTTCATTGGGTAAAACAATATGTCTGAAAGCTGAAAAGTTTGAATTCTTTATACTTTCATTAAAATCGACATTTTGGTATTCTTCGGGTAACTTATAAGCCGGTATTCTGATAACTTCTCCGGCCTGAAGTTCTTTTTGGTAAAGTTGTGGGTTAAAGGCTTTGATATCTTCAATACTGACATTGTAAGTCCGTGAGATGCTGTACAAGGTCTCTTTGGTTTTGACCCGATAACGCACAAAACTCAAATTATTTGAACTTTTTTTTGGAATGACAATCTTTTGATTATCCAGAGATTTTACATTTTTAAGGTCAGGATTAAAACGGTACAATTCGTCCAGACTTATTGCATAGGCCTGAGCTATACTTTTAGGCGTATCTTCGGGCTGTACATTATAAATGACATAATTTTGAGCGTGAATAAATCCGCTGATGAAAAAAACTAAAATGTAAACACTCCTTTTTATATGCATATTATTCCCATTCTATGGTTGAAGGTGGCTTCGAACTGATGTCATAGACAACGCGGTTTACGCCTTTAACCTGGTTGATGATCTTATTGGACACCTTTTGTAAAAACTTGTAAGGCAGATCAACCCAGTCTGCTGTCATACCATCGGTAGACTCAACAGCCCGTAAAGCTACAACTTTTTCATAAGTTCGCTCATCACCCATTACTCCAACAGAATGTACAGGTAATAACATGGCACCTGCCTGCCAGACCTTATCGTAAAGATCCCATTCTCTAAGGGCCTGAATAAATATGTGATCTACCTGCTGAAGGATGTCCACTTTTTCCGGTGTAACATCCTCAAGAATTCTTATGGCCAATCCCGGTCCGGGAAAAGGATGTCTGCCTAGTAACAGCGGTGAAATACCTAGCTCCTTCCCTACTCGTCTCACCTCATCTTTAAATAACATTCTTAAAGGTTCAACCACTTTAAGTTTCATGTACTCGGGCAAACCACCTACGTTATGATGCGATTTGATGGTTACTGAAGGTCCATTTACTGAAACCGATTCTATCACGTCCGGGTAAATGGTACCCTGAGCCAAATATGTGACATCTTCTATCTGGTGAGCTTCATCATCAAAAACTTCAATAAAGGCATTACCAATACGCTTTCTCTTCAGTTCCGGGTCTTTTACGTCCTTTAATGCTGCATAAAAGCGCTTGGAAGCATCAACACCTTTTACGTTAAGACCCATACCTTTGTACTGATCAAGTACATCCTCAAATTCATACTTTCTTAAAAGTCCGTTATTTACAAAAATGCAGTAAAGATTCTTGCCAATGGCCTTATGTAGTAATACGGCTGCTACAGTTGAATCTACGCCACCGCTTAATCCTAAAACAACTTTTTCATTTCCAATTGTTTTTTTAAGCTCATCAACGGTAAGGTCAACAAATTTTGCCGGTGTCCAGTCCTGAGGTACGTGGGCGATCTTTACCAGAAAATTTTCGAGTAGCTTTAAGCCATCGGTGGTGTGATAAACTTCAGGGTGAAACTGTATACCATAAGTGTCCTCGTTATCAAACTGAAAAGCGGCCATTTCAACATCTTCCGTAGAAGCGATGCGGTGAGCATTTTCAGGCAGACTTTTTATAGAATCGCTGTGAGACATCCAGACCTGAGAACCGGTGTGAATGCCGTCAAACAAAGGATTTTCATGGTTAATGTCCTGTAAATGCGCTCTGCCAAACTCTCTGGTATTGGAGGCTTCTACCTTACCTCCTTTAGCCTGAACCAGATGTTGCGCGCCATAACAAACACCCAAAAGCGGCATTTTGCCTTTTATACGACTTAAGTCCGGTATCGGGGCTTCTGCATTACGCACTGAAAACGGACTTCCTGAAAGGATAACAGCCTTAAAAACAGATAAATCTTCAGGTATTTTGTTGAATGGCTTGATTTCGCAGTAGATATTTAACTCTCTTACTCTTCTGGCTATCAGTTGAGTATATTGCGAACCGAAATCTAAAATGAGTATATTTTTTTGCATGAGCAAAAGTAAAAATTTGATTTTTAAAAAGCCGTAATTCTCAATAGAAATTGATTTACTTTTTACCAGGCTAAAGCTTCGACCTATGGTAATGTTTTGAAAAATTCTTTTGCATTCTGAGTTATAGCCCTATTTTTAAATAAAAAAAATGCTGAATCAGATTTTTAAAGACACGATCAATGAACTTAAATTCGGATATTTAAAACGGAAACATCCTAATAAATATTGCTATCTGGCCAGTATTTCAAATAACAAACCCATTACCCGTACTGTAGTTTTAAGAGACGTGACAGAGGAACATCACCTTATTTTTTTTACCGACACCAGATCCGGAAAAGTTGAACAATTCAAGGCCAATCCTAATGCCGAAGCTGTATTTTACAATCCAAAAAAGCTTACACAGATAAAAGTATCGGGAAAAATGAATATCGTTAAAGACGAGGAAAAAATAAAGTACTATAAACAAAAGGTTCAGGGTAAATCACAAAAAGACTACACCACACAACATCCTCCGGGCACACCTGTAAAAAGTCCTGACGCTGTAGAATATCAGGACGAATTAAATTTCACCTTGCTGGAACTGGAAACAGAAGTTATAGAAAGCCTTCAACTGAAAAGACCAAATCACATCAGGTGTAAATTTGAAAAACAAAATAACTGGTCAGGCAAATTTTTGGTGCCCTAAATAAAAATTTTTGTAAGCCATCTTTTTTATTATTAATAACTCAACATTGATGCTAATCTAAATCAAAGCCTTAATTTTTTTTTTGACATCATGCGTTTTTTTGAGCATATTATCTTGTGCTAAACTAGAAAAGAAGCCTTTTACAGATGAAGATAAGGCTCAAATTAAACAGGATTAACGTCTTTGACGAGGAAACCGCCATGGTATTGTTTAAAGGCAAAGCCAAAGGCGAATCCAAAGATGGGGTTATCATGAATCTTAATTACTTCAATGCCTCTATGCTATTCAAAAAGATTGATGGCGACTGGAAAGTGGTTTATACCCATGAATCAGCAGATCAGGAGATCGTTATGCCAGCAGATTCAACATCGAGTCAAGATTACATGTAAAGTAAGATAAGAAGTAAAGATTTGTATAACTTTTCTAAAAACAGTTTTTGCAGGATTTTATATTCTCGGTTTTTAGCCCTCAAAAAAAATCATAATTATCTTCCTTTAGTCAAAAAAAGCCAGATTCCAATGTCTTGGTAAGCCTTGAAATCAGTCTATATTTTTGAAAAATACAGGTTGTGCATCAGCTAACGCTGTTGCCTCATGTATTTAAATTGGTTGTCTCATTATTTTACAGCCTAGCTCAATCCAGCTTTTTGTTTCTTTTTGAGGAAATACAACTTCTCCATTAAAACCATCTCCTTTGATTCCTATTCTACAATTTGCAAGTGCATTTTCTCTAAATTCTTTTTCAATTACTTGATAAAGGTCAACCCTATAACCATTTACTAAATGATAAGCAGCTGAAAGAACAAAACCTCTTGGGTCGGTTTTATTATCTTCAAGAAATTTAATCAAGGCGTGTTCCTCATAGAGAGACACACCCTGTTCATCATCTTTAGGAACATCATTTGGCATTAATGGAAGTTTGTATAATTCGGCTATTTTATAAAATCCAATTTCTGCTTGTTCAATTGGACTCTTTCCAGTAGCCTCAATACCAGACAGTAAGTCATGTAATTCCTTATCTTTATTTATCCAATCAAGTAGTGCGTTTTTCATATATTAGGTAGCGGTAAGCGTATCTTTCAGCAGCAACCAAAAAAAAGCAAAATCCTTTATTTCTTATTTGTAAAGTTAAAAATTAATTTAAGACTTTTCGTTTCTTCCGACAGCTATCAAAATCCTGAACCTCGCTGTTGAAGATACACATCGCTGCTAATTGTGCTTATCTATTCACCCAGTTTTCTAATTCAATATTAGAAATTCGTTCAAATTCCTTTAGGTTCTCTGTAATCATAATCAAATCGTTAGCAACTGCTGTTGAACCAATTAGAAGGTCAAAATCACTTATCATTAAACCATTTTTTCTCAATCGCACCTTTTCTTTTGCATAAATTGAGATTGAATTGAAAATTGGAAGAATTTTGACTTGTTTTGAAAAGGTATCTATGATTTTATGATTCTTTTTTGGATTTGGGCTGTTTTCCGCTCCGAATATTAACTCAGCTAAAGTGATTTCAGAAATTGCGCAATTTTCAATATTTATTTGTTGAAATTTTTCAATCAAGTTGAATTTTCCTCGAAATAGATGGATACAAACATTAGTGTCAAGCAAATATTTCATTAAAGACTCGCAGTATTTTTCTTTTCAACTCTCGAAGATTTGATTTCGTTTATAATTTCGTCAGAAGTTCTATCATCATCCCACGCTCCAAAAATCGATTTAATGTCAAATGTCTTATTTGAATTAGTCTCAATTGATTTAGTCAGTTTGATAATCAAGTTTTTCTTGGCGCTGTTATCTAAATTTTTTAAATACCCGAAATATTTTTCCAATATTTTATTTGATATAGTTAAACTTCCCATTTTTAATTTTTATTGCAATATAATAAACTTTACTAATTTTTTTCTGCTTTACTGATAACAGGAAGTGTATCTTTTAGTGGTTCCCTAAGTAGAACGACTTATTGTTTTCAGTTTTAATGTTAGAAAAAATCTCTTGTCAAACATTAAGATTGCTATCTACTTATAGCTATCGGAATGCCTATTCCTCTCAAAAATTAGTGTCACCAATAAATTCCGGCTGATCTATACCGTTTTATTCAATTGTTCTTTCATAAACATACAGCAAATTCTCGCTGGGTTGAATGACCAATTTCGAAGACTTTAATTCTATAATTTTTACTAAAAATGATTGTTTGGACTTTTCTTCATTAATGAAACTGAATTTGAGTTTTGCATTTTCAGTTATTTCCCAATGACCAATTTGAATATAATTTGGGTCAACAGGTAGTTCCTTTTTATATCTGCCATCCTCATAAAATTCTAAATTGGGTTGAATTACTCCAATCTTATTTTGACCATTTACATCATCGTATTTAAATTCTTCTCTCTTTTCATTAAGTGCAATTTTAAAATGCCATTTGCCTTGGATCAGATTTTGATAAGAATCAAATTCCGTTGTGTTTGATTCTTCACCATTAAAAAATCGATTGATCTTCAAATCCCATCTTTTTTGCTTTCGGTTAAATACAAATCTCATATCAGGTTGATAGTCTTTTGTTCCTCCACAAGCTAATGAAAAATTTGCTTTTTTAAAATGTATACCATGTTTAAGGAAAATACCTCGTTTAGCTGTTACTGATACATTTCCAAAATTAATATCCACTGTATCTTTTGCTATTATTTTATGACCAAGTCTTAAGATGTGAATAGTTTTCTTTTCTTTAATTGATAAGTCAATTAATTCGTCGTCGGTCAGGAATTTAAAATATTTAGACGCACTTGATTTGGAGATTCTTTTTCCAGGTGTATTCATTTCTACATATTTCAATCCACTTTGTAGAATCAGATCAAATCGATTATTTAATGCACGAATATAAAGACTATCCAATTCAGCTTCATTTATTGGATCAGATATATTGTTTCTGGATTCAAGTTTAATATCTTGTCCAAAACTTAAAAACCCGGTTAAGGTCAATATGATTACAAATTTATGATTCAATGTTTTTTTAAAAGATGATTGGGAATTGTATCTTTCAGCAGCGACCAAAAAAACACTATCCTTTATTTTTCAATCGTAAAGTTAGAAAATAAATCCCAGACTTTTCGTTTCTTCAGATAGCTATTATAATTTCGAACCAAGACTTGAAAATATTCTGTTAGCCCTTTGTTTTTTATTATCTGAATCAAGTTTTCAAAAAGCTTATCTTCTGTTTTAACGAAACTAGCATTTGAATATAAGATAAGTTTATTTCTATAAGGGTAAAGGTTATTATGATTTGAAAGTTTAGGTAATGGGCAGGTCAGAATAAAACACTT
>CAJXVZ010000052.1 GCA_913062845.1 uncultured Psychroflexus sp. | reverse complement strand
TTTACACTTTTGTTTTGTAGGGAGCTTAAGTCCGGGTAAACAACCTGAAAAGGCACTGGAATTGGTACATCAAATTCGGAAAAAAGGTAAAGATGCTGTTTTACATATCTACGGCGATGGTGAGATGAAGAACCAACTTAAGAGCCAAATTAAAAATTTAAACGCTGAAAAATGGGCTTTTATTTATGGCAATCAACCAAAAGCACAAATAAAAAAAGCCTTAAAATACAGCCATTTTCTCATCTTACTCAGCAAATCAGAAGGCTGGCCGAAAGCAGTAGCAGAAGCCATGTTTTTCGGATGTGTTCCTATTACCAGTAAGGTATCCTGTTTGCCCTGGATGTTGGATTTTGGTAATCGCGGAATATTGATGTCTGAAGATGTTATGCAAAACAAGATAGATGAGGTCTTGAAAATCCTCGACAATCCTAAAAAATTAGAGCAAATGTCTACCGAGGCCCATAAGTGGTCCACACAATATACTTTAGACAAATTTGATCGTGAAATTGCAAAACTCATTAAGCAAACTTAAAGCTAACTATTACGGTCTCAGCTGCTGAAATTATCATATGTCTCATCAGCAAATATGAGGTGCTGATATAAATACAGCATCGACAAACTTACCTGCAACTTGTCACTCTGAATTCATTTCAGAGTCTTGCCACGCTGTGTTTGTTTACTCTGAATTCATTTACACTGAATTTATTTGTACTGAATTTATTTCAGTGTTTCAGTGTTTCAGAGTCAGAGGTTTGAGCCCTGTCACTCTGAACTCGTTTACACTGAATTCATTTACACTGAATTCATTTACACTGAATTTATTTACACTGAATTTATTTGTACTGAATTTATTTACACTGAATTTATTTGTACTGAATTTATTTCAGTGTTTCAGAGTCAGAGGTTTGAGCCCTGTCACTCTGAACTTGTTTCAGAGTCAACCCCAAGCGGCGACCACAAATTCCTCCATTCCGGATTTTGTTCCTCAATCAAATTAATTTTCCATTGCCTGTGCCAACGTTTTAATTGTTTTTCTCTGGCAATGGCATCATTTACATATTGAAATTCCTCAAGGTAAACGAGTTTAGTACAATTGTATCTTGCTGCAAACTTACTGCCTTTTCTCGCTGTATGTCGTTCCATCCTGTAATCTAAGCCACCGGTTACACCGATGTACAGTGTTCCTCTTGGTTTATTAGTGATGATATAAACCCAATACTTATGAAAATATCGTTTTGGCATAGGTCTAAATTAGCTAAAATTTTGAATAAGTACAAGTCATATCAACATCATGAGATGCTGAAATAAATTCA
This sequence comes from uncultured Psychroflexus sp., assembly GCA_913062845.1. Taxonomy (GTDB): domain Bacteria; phylum Bacteroidota; class Bacteroidia; order Flavobacteriales; family Flavobacteriaceae; genus Psychroflexus. The sequence goes on along the minus strand of CAJXVZ010000052.1, from coordinate 19,702 downwards.
GAGCCATGTCACTTTGAACTTGTTTCAGTGTTTCAGTGTTTCAGAGCCCTGTCACTCTGAACTTGTTTACACTGAATTCATTTCAGTGTTTCAGAGTCAGAGTCAAAGTCAGCGTCGGCGTCATTCCAATTTCTATTGATAAACGGTTAATAAATAGTATAGTATATTTAATATTTCATCCAATCCTGGAAGCATAATTTTAATTAGATTTGTATACATAATCTTAATTTTTCTTTTTTTGAACGAACTCATAATAGAACTCACGGATATCAGCCCAAAAGAGTTTTTTGGACATCACAATGCCAACATAGAACTTATAAAATCCTATTTTCCTAAACTAAAGCTTGTTGCCCGGGGCAATAAAGTAAAAGTTTACGGACACGAAGAACGCCTGGAAGAATTTGACAAGCGTTTTGCGATGGTCCTTGATCACTATGGGAAATACAATAAAATAGATGAAAACAGTATAGAGCGTATATTGACCAGTGAATCTTCAGAAGATTATAATACACCTGCCAGTGCTTCCGAGGTTTTGGTACATGGCGTAGGAGGCAGAAACATAAAAGCCCAGACCGCCAATCAACGCAAGCTCGTTGAATTGATGAACAAAAATGATATGGTCTTTGCCATTGGACCGGCCGGTACAGGCAAAACATATACGGGTGTTGCATTGGCCGTAAGAGCTTTAAAGAAAAAACAGGTGAGACGTATCATTTTAACCAGGCCTGCGGTAGAAGCCGGAGAAAATCTGGGTTTTTTACCGGGTGACCTTAAAGAAAAACTCGACCCTTACATGCAACCCCTTTATGATGCACTTCGGGATATGATTGCTCCGGAAAAACTGGAATCCTATATAGAGAAAGGGGTTATACAAATCGCTCCAATGGCTTTTATGCGCGGAAGAACTCTGGATAATGCTTTTGTAATTCTGGATGAAGCCCAAAATACAACACATGCGCAGATGAAAATGTTTTTGACCAGAATGGGAAAAAATGCAAAATTCATGATCACCGGAGATACCGGTCAGGTTGATTTACCAAGAAGAATTATTTCCGGACTTAAAGAAGCCTTATTGATCCTAAAAGATGTAAAAGGTGTTGGCATAATTTACCTAGATGACAAGGATGTCATAAGGCATAAACTGGTCAAAAAAGTCATTGCCGCCTACAAATCCATTGAAAATCAAAATTAAAGTATGAACAAAAGTCTTATCAAAACTGATTTTAACTTTAAAAACCAGACCGCTTTTTATCAGGGTAAAGTCAGAAATGTTTACACGATTAACGACGACATTCTGGTCATGATAGCTACAGACAGGCTCAGTGCTTTTGATGTGGTATTGCCTCAAGGTATCCCGCATAAAGGTCAGATCTTAAATCAACTGGCAAATTTCATGCTTGACAAAACGAGGCATAAAGTTCCAAACTGGCTCATTTCTACTCCACATCCAAACGTTAGCATAGGACATAAATGTGAACCTTTTAAAGTAGAAATGGTTGTAAGACAATACCTTACAGGTCATGCCTGGAGAGAATACAGGGATGGCAAAAGGGAACTATGTGGTGTTCAGCTTCCTGACGGTATGAAAGAACACGACAAATTTGATAAGCCAATCATTACGCCAACAACAAAAGCAGATCAGGGTTATCACGATCAGGATATTTCCAGAGAGGATATTCTGTCCAAAAAAATTGTAAACGAAGAAGACTATAAAATACTCGAAGAATATAGCCTGAAATTATTTGCAACTGGCACCGAAATGGCCAGATCCAGAGGTTTACTTTTGGTTGATACAAAATATGAATTTGGTAAAACTTCAGATGGACAAATAGTTGTTATTGATGAAATTCACACGCCGGATTCATCCCGTTATTTTTATGCAGAATCTTATGATGAACATCAAAGGAAAGGTTTACCACAAAAACAATTGTCAAAGGAGTTTGTGCGTGAATGGCTGATCGATCACGATTTTCAGGGTAAGGAAGGTCAACCTGTACCGGATCTGCCCGAAGATTTCGTCAACCATGTTACTGATAGATATATTGAATTATACGAGCAAATTACAAATGTCAAATTTATACCTGACAGTTACGACAATAAACAGAAAGACATTAAGAAAGCCGTAAACGATTTTATATCGAAATATTAAATAAAATTTCAATGAAATTTGAAAATTATCTTTTTTGTTTTTTCATATTGTTGATTACATCATGTGATCAAGATGATACAATATCGGGAAACGGACTTTTGAAGAAATCTATTGTTTTTGTCTATGGTGGTCAAGAATCCACACTCCTATTCAAATACAATAGTAATAATACTGTAAGCGAAATTGAAATTAGAGATATAGCAGGTACAGAAGATAGAAAGGATATTTTTTATTACAATGAGAATGATGAAATAAGTTTTGTAGAAACATATCGAAGTGAATCAAATATACTTGTAGGAATAACAGAATTTGAATATAATAATGGTCTAATTGTAAACCAAAGAAGAGAAAGTCCTTCAGGTGATTTTGCTGTTGAGGTCATCATAAACTATGATAATGGAGATTTGACTGGTTATGAAATTTGTAACACAGAAAATTGTTCCAGTGGTTCATATTACGACCTCAGTTATTCAGCTTCCGGTAATAATATGGTTGAAAAGTGGTTTTCAAGTTCCATCCACAGTGAAGATGATGACTTGTTGAGTATGACTGAATATGAATATGATAACGCTAAAAATCCATTTTTTGGTTCTAATTTATCAGGACAAGTTTTCGCGTATAACTCTTTTTATAGAATACTACCTAATGAAAATAATTTCATAAAATTAGAACATGAAAATTATGACAATAATGGTGATGTAAGAGAAACCTTTAATCAAATTATCACTCATACCTATAATAACAATAATCAACCACTGGCTTCTTCTTGTTATCAAAACGATAACCTCGTTTGGGAAATTTTTTATGAATATTACTAAACTAAATTATTTAGAAGCCTACCGTTTATAGTCAGAATAAACTATTTAATTCCGAATAATTAAAAGGCTCCAAAATTTCAGGCTTGTTGGAATCTTCTTTAGGACTGTGTAGTTTTTTGCTTACAGGATAAGCTTCCAAATCGTTGTCATTGTATCCGTGATTCAAAATTTTCTGGATTCTTTCATCATCTATTGTTTTGTTTAGCCATTTTTTTTCTATTTCCTGAGACAACATAACGGGCTGACGCTTTTTTTGGTTATGATTTTCTGCCATAAACGGGCTGGCTGGTTTTGTTATGATGCTGCAGGTCAAGAGACCATTATCAAATCTGGTGTAAATACCTGCTAAGGCCATCATTTCTTTATCTTTTCGCCTGACCAGAAAAGGAAATGATTTTGATCTATGGTGGTGTGGTTCAAAAAATGCATCCACATAAATTAAACAGCGTTGACTCTTTATTGAATGTCTGTAAATAAAATGTGATGACAGCTTTTCTAATCTTGCGTTAAGTCCGCCTCCAAATTTAGATGCTTTTTTGTAATATTTATCGAGTTGTTCTGGATCATTATTAGGTGGTACAATTCCCCAAACAGCCGGTAGAATTTTATCTGGAATTTCCTGACATACAATGGGTAAATCCGGATGCGCAAACCCATTTAAATGATAATGTGGTTTTTTATATTGGGTTTTCACATCATCATTGACAAATTCGGCATTACTCCGCTTTTCTATCTGTCGGGCCGTTGATGTTATTGAGGCGTGAAAACACATGCTTCAAATGTAAGTATTTTTGATGATATTCCGTTTTATCAGGTTATTAGGATTCCCAGTTTTCGGAAGAGACATCACATGATCAACGTCGGGTCATGCTTGAGTAATAGACTGTGTTTTTCTGTCTTTTGTGGATATTCTGTTGTCTTGGAACTGATATGACCTGAAAGATGATAAGCATTCTTTGGTATTAAAATACGCAAAGCATTTTATAAGTAACAGACCATACTGATTCATTGGTATTCAATAAAGCATCACATCCAAAAAGTCTGTTTGAATTCATTTTAAAAAATAGCATGATGTGGACAACAGCTCAGAGTATTTTAATATTTTTGAGCTATGATTAAAGTAAGCGTAATTGGAACCGGTAATGTCGCGACTCATTTTATAAGTGTTTTTGAAAAATCTGATACCACTGAAATTATTCAGATTTATAACCACAATAATGAAAGTCTAAAACGTTTCAGTAAATTCAATACAACGACAAAACTTGATGACCTTAAACCGGCAGATCTGTTTTTGATTTGCATAAAAGACGATAAGGTCGAAGGTCTGGTAAAAAAAATGAATGTTAATGGTGTAGTGGCACATACATCAGGAAGTGTTCCCCTACTCGACTCTCCAAACCGTGATGCTGTGTTTTATCCACTGCAAACATTTTCAAAAGATAAAAACATCAGTTTTAAGGATCTGCCATTATGCATTGAAACAGAAAATGAATCTGACAGACATATTCTAAAATCATTGGCCGATAGTATAAGGGCAAAAGCTTACAATGTAAATAGCAGACAGCGTCAGGAATTGCATCTCGCTGCTGTGTTTGTTTGTAATTTTGTAAATCACCTTTACCATATAGGTCATGAAATCTGCAGTGAAAAGGATTTACCATTTGATATCCTGAGACCGCTTATTCAGGAAACTGCAGATAAAATAAATTTTAAGAATCCAAAGGAAGCACAAACTGGTCCTGCTAAACGAAAAGACCAATCGACCATTAACAGACACATCAATCAACTTGAGAACCCTGTTTATAAAGAATTATACCGATATTTGACGACTTCAATACAAAAAACTTATGAGTGAAATAAATTACAAGCCATTACTTAATTATATCAAAGCATTTATATTTGATGTAGATGGCGTGCTTACAGATGGTAAGTTACATATTTCAGAAAGCGGAGAACTACTGAGACAAATGAATGTCAAGGATGGTTTTGCATTAAAACATGCGCTAAATAAAGGTTACAAAATCTGCATTATTTCAGGCGGAAAAAATCCTGCTGTAAAGTCGAGATTAGAAGGACTTGGAGTGACTGATGTTTATCTTGGAAAAGAAGATAAAATGGATAGTTTGAGGGATTTTTCAGACAAGTATAAAATTCCGTTTAAAAACATGGCTTATATGGGAGATGACATTCCGGATTTGCCGGTAATGAAGGTTGCAGGACTGGCCACCTGTCCACAGAATGCAGTAGCGGAAGTAAAATCAATATCCCATTATGTCTCTCACAGAAATGGTGGAGATGCCTGTGTTAGAGATCTTATCGAGCAGGTATTGAAAGTTCAAAACAATTGGTTATAATAAAAACATATGGCTGGAAATAGCTTCGGAAAATTATTTAGACTAACAACATTCGGCGAATCACACGGCAAAGCCATCGGAGGCATTATAGATGGTTGTCCGGCCAATCTGGAACTGGATTTCGAAAAAATCCAATTGGACCTTGACCGCAGAAAACCCGGACAATCTGCAATAGTCACACAAAGAAAAGAATCTGATATCGTGGAGTTTCTTTCAGGAATTTTTGAAGGTAAAACAACGGGGACGCCAATTGGCTTTCAAATTCCAAATGCTGATCAAAAATCCAGAGACTACGACCATATCAAAGATAAGTTCAGACCCAGTCATGCAGACTTTACCTATGACAAAAAATACGGGAACAGGGACTATCGCGGTGGCGGAAGGTCCAGTGCCAGAGAAACAGCCTGCCGAGTTGTAGCAGGCGCTGTTGCAAAACAATTCATCCGGCCCATGAAAATTACAGCCTTCACATCAGCTGTTGGTGAACTCAAACTCAACAAAAGTTATAAGGATATAAACTTCAGTAATATTGAGACCAACCCCGTTCGTTGTCCGGATTTGGAATTGGCCAATGAAATGGAAGCTTACATCAAAAGTGTTCGCAAGCAGGGCGATACCATAGGTGGAGTTGTGACGTGTGTTATCCAAAATGTACCCGTAGGCCTTGGAGAACCTGTTTTCGATAAGCTTCATGCTGAACTCGGTAAAGCAATGCTGTCTATAAATGCAGTTAAAGGTTTTGAATACGGTAGCGGTTTTGAAGGTACACAGATTTTAGGAAGTAAACACAATGATGCCTTTTCTGAGGATGGCAAAACCAAAACTAACTTCAGTGGAGGTATTCAGGGTGGCATATCCAATGGCATGGATATTTACTTTAATGTCGCCTTTAAACCTGTGGCCACATTGATACAGGATCAGGAAAGTATTGATAAAGATCACCAAAAAGTAACTGTTAAAGGTAAAGGTCGTCACGATCCCTGTGTAGTGCCAAGAGCTATTCCCATTGTTGAAGCTATGGCTGCACTGGTTATGGCCGATCACCTCTTACTGAACAAAACATCTAAGATTTAAATCTCAACTATGAAAAAATTAGCATTGCATTGGCAAATCCTGATTGGTATGGCGCTTGGTATATTAATTGGGCTTGGATTTACCAATTTTGATTGGGGACCGAAGTTCGTTACTGACTGGATAAAGCCATTTGGTAATATCTTTATCAATTCGCTAAAATTAATCGCTGTCCCGCTTATCATTGCTTCTTTGATCAAAGGGGTCTCAGACCTCAAAGATATTTCAAGCCTATCGCAGATGGGTTTAAAGACTATCGTCACCTATATTTTGACTACGCTGGTTGCTGTAAGTATCGGTCTGGCTATCGTTAATGTTATACAGCCCGGGAGTTCTATAGATGAAGATACCAGACAAGAGCTGCTGGAAGCTTATGGTGGCGATGCCGAACTTAAAAAACAGGATGCCCAAAAGCAAAAGGAAAGTGGCCCATTGCAGGCACTGGAAGATCTGGTTCCTGACAACATTTTTGGTGCTGCTTCAGATAATGGTAACATGTTACAGGTCATATTTTTTGCCATCTTTTTTGGTATTGGTTTGATTTTGATTCCTGATGATAAGTCACAACCGGTAAAAGATTTTTTTGATGGTTTTAATGAGGTTATCCTCAAAATGATTGATATCATTATGCTGGCTGCTCCATACGGTGTTTTAGCCTTGATGGCAGCCCTTGTAGTTGAAGCACCATCTGCTGAGTTATTTTATGCTCTACTTTATTATTCAGCAGCTGTAATTATTGGATTGGTGCTTATGATTGGGTTTTATATCCTTATTGTATGGATATTTACAAAGAAAACACCCGGTTTTTTCCTCAATGGTATATCACCGGCACAGTTACTGGCTATTTCTACAAGTTCCAGTGCCGCTACCTTACCATTGACGATGGAGCGTGTTGAAGAACATATTGGTGTTGACCCAAAAGTAGCCAGCTTTGTTCTTCCTATTGGAGCAACTATTAATATGGATGGTACCAGTTTATATCAGGCAGTAGCAGCTGTTTTTATTGCTCAGGCATTTGGCATGGATTTGACCTTAGGAACACAATTAGGAATCATCGCGACAGCCACATTGGCCTCTATTGGTTCTGCGGCTGTTCCCGGTGCTGGCATGGTCATGCTGGTAATTGTTTTAGGACAGGCCGGTATACCCGAAGCCGGTTTAGCTTTAATATTCGCTATGGACAGACCTCTTGACATGTTAAGGACTTCTGTAAATGTTACCGGCGATGCTGCTGTTTCCATGATTATCGCCAAATCGCAGGACCAACTCGGAGATCCACAAGTCAAAAACTGGGATGACGAATATAGTAAACGTAAAAGTATAAATCAGAATTAGTTTTATCAATTCATAGATAAAAAACAACTGTTATGGGTATATTTTGGGATTTAATGCAGGAAAGCAAATTGAATGATCAACAACAAAAAGCTGATAATCTTGAGGAGCGTATTTACCTTTTAGAGAAAGATTTAGCGCACACAAAAAAGCTGCTTGAAAAGACTTTAAAAGCTTTGGAAAACCATCTGAACACTGATATTGACGGAGATGGTAAAAAGGGATAGCCTATGAAACATCTCGTACTTTTAGTACTGATTTTCATTTTCTCGTGCAGTTCAGAACAAAAATTTCCTGACCCGGTTGAAGCCGGCTGGAAAGGTCAGGATGTCTGTAAAATTTTGAAAGAAACTGATAAACTGAGAACTTTGGAATGCACCTTCCCGCCAGGCATAGGCCATGAAAAACACTTTCATGCAGAACATTTTGGGTATACCCTGAAAGGCAGCAGATTTAGGATAACTGACGAGTCAGGAACCAGAGAAGTGGATGTACCTGCTGGTTATGACTTTTACAACCAATGTATTGAATGGCATGAGGTTCTTAACATTGGCGACAGTACAGCCGTTTTTTTGATTATTGAACCAAAACTTTAGCTCCAAAATATTCCATACAGGAAAAGAACTAATGCAATGCCCAATTGTCCTAACAGAATTGTTTTTTGCCAATTAGGCTTTTTCTGCCATTTTTGATTTCTGTCAAAAGGATCAAATATTAGCCCAATACCGAAACTGCTGGCGGCACTTGTGTAATCCTTTTGTAATAATAACTGATAAAAACCTAATGCAATAAATAACGCATAACCAATTCTATACATTAAAATTTCTGAACGCTTTGTCATGAGAATAATTTTATGTTGTTAGTTCACAGAAAGGCGATATTGTTACAACTTTATATGTTAAAATCTCATATAATGTTTTACTGTAATCATGTTTCTTTCAGATGTCATTAATTCCAACAATTTAAAAGCTACATCAATAGCAGATGAAGGTCCTGTTGATGTTATAATATTTTTCTCAAATACCAAAGGTGCATTTTCAACTTTTGCTCCTAAACCTTCTAATTGACTACGACGATGATTGTCAAATAAATCATAGGTTGTTGCTGATACATCTTTTAAAATTCCTGCCTTCCCAATAGGTATTGCACCAACACAAACAGAAGCGATAATCTTATTTTGCAGGTGAAAAGCCTGAATGAGCTGAATAAATCGTTCGTCAAAAGCATCTTTATAAAAACCTTCTTCTTCAAAACCACCGGGAATTGCCAAGGCATCATAGTCGTCCAGATCCAGATCATCATACAAAATCTCAGGTCTGACTGTAAAATTCCAGCAGGCTTTTATGTCCTCCCTGAAACCGGCAGTAACCACATCTATTCCACCGCAACCATAATAATTATTCCAGCCAAAAACATCTGTAAACACAGTGGCCTCATAGGCTTCGAAGCCTTTACACAAAAAAAGTAAGATTTTTTTTGACATGATCTGGATTAAATTTTAGATGCTGCAGTTAATTAAAAATAACATGAGCTATTGATTGTCAGGCAGCTCCTATTCTTTTTTCTTTTCCTTTTTTTTCTTTTTTGTTTTGGCGCTGTAACGTCTTTGTTCATTGAGTTCTTCTCGAAGCTGAAGCTCTTCTTCTGTCATCACTTTTATAAAAGACGGATGTTGTTCTATAGCGTATTCTATTTTTTCTACTATTTCTTCAATAGTCTCTTTATTGTAGTCTATTTCAAGTGGAGATTTGATATGCATAGATTGTAGTATACCACGTTTTTTGATGTTTATTCCTTTTTTGTCAAAAGACCTCCTAAAACCGTCAATTACGATGGGTACTACAATAGGTTTGTATTTTTTGATAATATGCGCTGTTCCTTTTCGAATAGGTTTCCACGGCTTTGTGGTGCCCTGCGGAAAGGTAATAACCCAGCCATCATCCAAAGCTATACCAATATTTGAAATATCACTGAATTTCACTTTCCGGTTTACTTCCTGACCTGCAGCTCTCCAGGTGCGGTCGATGCTTACGGAGCCGGCATAGGCCAAAATCTTTGGTAAAAAGCCACCCTTCATGGTCTCTCTAGCAGCTACATAATACATATTGAGCTTTGGATCCCATAAATAACCCACATTTTTTATGGAATCTATTCTTCCGCTTAAACTGGCATTGAAGACATGGTACATGGCCACGACATCGGCAAAATAAGTTTGGTGATTTGAAATAAACAAAACATTAGAGTCAGGCAGACTTTTAATGACTTCAGATCCTTCAATTTTAAGTTGATTGAAACCAGAATAACGCCTGTGTGTGAGTGTACCCATTATTCTGATGAGCCACTTTTTTAAAAAAAGATAATGTCCAAACGGATTTTTCTTAAATAACCCCATATTTCGTCTTAAGTACGCAAATATACATAACCTGTATAAATCAATTATACAAAGTATAGCAGTTTAAGCCATGGTTTAGATTTTCCTGTAGAGTTCTTTGAGTTCCTGATCTGAGAATAATCTGTATTTTCCAACGGGAAGATCCAGTCTGATATGCATAATACGAATGCGTTTTAAGGCGATTACGCGATAATCCAGTGCCTCACACATCCTTCGTATCTGTCGGTTAAGGCCTTGGGTGAGAATAATTTTAAAAGTATTCTGATTAATTTTCTCTACTTCACAGGGTCTGGTCGTTGTATCCAGAATTTCAACTCCATTACGCATAGCTTTTAAAAAAATGTTTGTTATTGGCTTATTTACTTTCACCACATATTCTTTTTCATGAAAGTGTCTGGCTCTAAGTATTTTATTAACGATTTCACCATCATTTGTAAGGAATATAAGCCCTTCACTCATTTTATCCAGGCGGCCTATAGGGTAGATTCGTGTTGGGTAGTTTATAAAATCAACAATATTGTCCTTTTCTACTCCGGAGTCGGTTGTACAAACAATACCCTTAGGTTTATTAAATATCATATAAACCTTTTCATCTCTCTGGGCTCCCACAATTTTTCCGTCCACCTTTACCTCATCTCCTTCTTCAACTTTGGTTCCGAGCTCTGGTATTTTACCATTGATCTGGATGCGATTGGCTTCCAAAAGCCGGTCTGCTTCCCGTCGTGAGCAGAAGCCTACCTGACTCAAATATTTGTTTATTCTTATAGGGAAATTCATTCTTATAATTTAATCCTTTTCTAAAAAATACAGAATATTCAGGTAAATCCTTTCCTTGTGTAAAGAATGACCTGCACCTTCGGTAATCATCAATTGTGATTTTTCAATGGCCTTGTGAATATCGTAGGCTTCATTGTAGGGTACAATCTTGTCGTACTTATCATGAACGATCAAAGTTGGTACTTTAATATCTCTGCCAAATACCTTAGAGTTGAATTCTGAAAAATAGAAACCGTAGCAGTCCTTAAAATAGTTCTCGGTAGCTTTCATAAATCTGTCACTCAATCTTAAGATCTTTTGAAATCCGTCCATGATTCGCTTTAGATCAGATGGTGCACCTAAAAGTACCATTTTCCTTATATCGGGGTTTCTCTTTTGATGTTGATTATAAATGGCTGTCATGCCTCCCATGCTATGCCCGATCAATATTTGGGGGCTAAATCCTCTTTGAATACTATTCAATACTTCATTGTAAATGGGGACACTCAATAAATTACCCTCAGAATATCCCTGTGCAGGGGCATCAAAGGCCATAACGTCATAGTCTTTAGATTTGAGATGCCTGACCAGATCTTTCCAACGAAAGGCATTACTGTCCCAACCGTGCAGTAACAAAACTTTTGGTCCGCTTCCGGACCATCTGTAGGTTTGGATTTTTATTTTTTTAAATATAATTTGTTCAGCTTTATGAGCATTCAAAAAATCCTTTTGATGTGGTTTTACAAATCCTCCTCTTGGCGTACAAAATAATTTAAAGGCTTTGTAAATCGCTTTTTCAGGTTTTATTTTATACAAGGTCATCAACCTCAATCCCATGAGCTTTGGTAAAAAAGATTTGATGATCCTATTGGCCATTTTTAAGATTATTTATTGGTTTGAATTTTTCTTATAACACTTAACGCTTTACTTTCATCTAGCCATCCTAATATTTGTATATCAGCATTTTTATCGTAATTCAAAAACCAGTCTGAGATCATATTTCTAATTTCAGGGTGATTTACCGACAGATCCTGAAAGTCTTTGATGTCAATGATCTGATATTTCTTTTCAATCGGTACACATAGGACTTTATCATCCTCTTCTCCATCATCGAGCATTTTTAGAATACCTATTGGTTTAACGCCTATAATCTGGCCTGTTTTTAATGGTTTGGCGTAAACCAAAACATCAAGAGGATCGGCATATCCTTTTTTTGAAATACCTGTAGAAGGAATGAAACCATAATTAACCAAATACGGCAAAAATTCTATTACACGTGGCTGTCCGTTAAGTGAATCTGTCTCGAAGGTATTGCGTTCTACGCGATATTCAATCTTATCATTGGTTCCTACCGGAATTTCAATAACTGCCCTGAGGTTATCATTTTCATCAAAACTGCTTAGACTGTTATAATCCAAAGTTTTTGAGCTACAGGATAGCAGCAATAGGATTAAAAAAATAAACCAAATACCATTTCTAATCATTATTTTCTTCAGTTTCAAAATTTAACCAAAACCTGTTGATCTCAGCATCATCGGGTATCATAGTTGGTTTGATATCTGTATCCATATCAAAACGTACATCACCAGGTAATACTTCCCTATCAAAAGATACCAAGGCATTAATATCTTCAAGGTTAATGATAACTGACTTCAGAGATGACTGGATATCAGAGACGTCATGGTACTTTTTAAGCTCACTAAATGCCGACCCTAAACCTATGCCATTTGAAGTTTTAAACCTGTCCGTCAAAACCCGGATATTTTTTACCAGTGATACCGAATCTGATATTTCAAATGGTTTAATAATCAGTATGTTTTGTCCGGAAGTATCATAAACTTTAATAATTCGAGACTTAGCTTTTAAACTTTGACCAAGACCATCTCTTTCTATTGTATACGCGACAGAGTCATTTTCAAAAAGATCTTTAATGTCATCAAAATTGGTTTTATTGTTGATGTTCGCCAACTGATTTTCGGCAATAAGATTTTTGTCATCTTTTGCACACGCAGTGAGTAAAAAAGCAAGAAATAAAATTTTAAGGTGCTTCATGTTTTTTCAAGTGTAGAATTTTAAAAAATCCATTAATCAAAGTGGTGACTTCAGACTTTTGACTTTTCAGCTTTCATTTCATTCTTATGGTATTCAACAGGGCTGCCAAAAAGAATATTCCATGCATTTTTCAGGGAATTTGCCTTGTAAAGGTCTTTGCAAACAGCTATCCATTCGTGAAATACCAGATAGACAGGATTATGCGAATTTACAGGCTTAGTGATGCCGTAAACAGGTTTCTCTTCTTCTTCCTGAAAAGTACCAAACATTCTGTCCCAAATAATTAAAGTTGATCCATAATTCTTATCGATATACTTGGAATTGGTAGAGTGATGAACCCTATGGTGTGAAGGTGTCGTAAATATGAATTCAATGGGCTTTGGTAACTTACCAATAAGTTCGGTATGTAACCAGAATTGATATAAAACGGCCAATTGATGTACGATCAAGAAAACCAATGGATGAAAACCTAAAAGAATAACAGGTAAAAAGAAAATGATCTTCAGGTTTTGAGTCCACGACAGTCTAAAAGAAACAGAAAAATTATAGTATTCGGATGAATGATGTACCACATGAGTTGACCACCAAAAACGCTGTTCATGTGCTATACGATGTGCCCAGTAACGGCAAAAATCCAATGTGATAAAACAAAGAACAAAAGACCACCAGGTTATAGAGATTTTAAAAGGTGAAAGGTTGTAGAAAAACAAAAACACAAAAAAAACACCAACTTTCATCAAACCATTAAGCAATACATTTACAAGCCCAATGCTCGTCGAGGCCAGAAAATCTTTAAGTGAATAAAGCTTAAGATCTTTCTTGTAACTTAAATAATATTCCAAGGCAACAAAAAAGAACATGATCGGGGCAACGATCCATATAATTGTAGTGAAATCATAATTTTGAACATCTTCTAAGGTAAGTGTCTCTTGGGTCATTTTTCAATTTTAAAAACACAAAACTACAAAGACTGTTGTGTTATGAGCAATTTTAAAGAGATTATTAATAAAATATCTCATAATTTTACTGCTTAAAGTATTTTATTACCACAAATGAATCAAAATAATATGTTCAAGCTGAAAAATGTTATGTGATTACGATAAATTATAATAGACAAATCTCTCTTATATTAATCTTTCGGAATTGAATTTTATTGACTTAGGTACCTTGTAAATATTTTAAAAAACACAATCTGTCTAGTTAAATAACTAAACAAAAACGTTTTGCCGTCAAATCGAGTGTTTTTTGTTTACTGATATGGAAATAATCCTGAAATGTAGGGAGTATCGAGATTGATTTTAAGGCTGAATTCTTCTCGTTACATTTTAATAAATTCTTTACAAGAATATATTAAAACACTCGAAGTGACTGGTATTCTATGCTTTATGATTATAAGTTTGATATTACTTCTTGTATTGTTGATATGCCTAAGTCAAATATTTTATATCAAACAAATTGAAAAGTTAATTCATCAGAGAGAGACTTTACGATATCTCTGCAAAATGATTTCCAAAAAAAATTTGTCTATTTCAATTTAATCTCTAATTTTACCCACATGATAACAAAACAATATTTCTGGAGCGGTTTTTATTTTGCTTATTTTATAGGCAAAAGGGGCTGTTGTTGAAATTTTACAATAAAATTTAATCCAAAAAGTCCCGAAATTTTTTCGGGATTTTTTTTTGACCTATGAAAAGAAAAATAGCAGTACAAGGTGTAAAAGGCTCAAACCACTATAAAGTGGTCAGGGATTTTATTACAAAAAAGCCTGAGTTGTTATGCTTTGATGAATTCAGAAGTCTTTGTAGGTCGGTGGCTTTGGACCAGGCAGATTTTGGTATCATGGCTATCGAAAATTCCATAGCCGGCAGTATTTTACCTAATTACCGTTTGTTATCTGAGTTTGATCTTATTATCACTGCTGAGTACTACATGGATATACAGCACAATTTAGTGGCATTAGAAAACCAGACTATTGAAGATATTACTGCAGTTCGTTCTCACCAAATGGCCTTATTGCAATGTGGATCTTTCTTTGAAAAGTATCCAAATATTAAACTTATTGAAGATACGGATACTGCCCTGCCCGCTCAACAAATTGCTGAAAAACAAATTTCTCATGTTGCTGCACTTGTACCGGATGGCACAGCTGAACTCTTTGGCCTTAAAGTTCTAAAGCCTCATGTTCAGGACCACAATTTAAACTCCACCCGATTTATAAAAGTGGAGAAACAACTACTCAAAGATACTTCTGAATGCAATAAAGCCTCAATCAAATTTGAACTGGAACACCAGCCTGGAGCACTATTCAGAGTACTTCAAATCCTAAACGACAAGAGTATCAATATGACCAAAATTCAGTCAGTACCACTACAAAATTCAAAATGGAAGTATGCCTTTTTCCTTGATGTGGTCTTTGAAAGCTATGCTGCTTTTGAAAGCATTTTATTAAATTTTAAGTCAATCACCCAAAACTTTAAAGTGCTGGGACATTATAAACAAGCTGAAAAATGATTAAACCTGCTGAAAGATTAGCCCATATCCAAGAATATTATTTCTCCAAAAAACTGAGAGAAGTCCGATCTTTGATGGATAAGGGTCAAAAGATCATCAATTTAGGTATTGGTTCACCCGATCTGTTACCGCCATCAAGCGCCGTTGAAGCACTAACAAAAGCCATGCATGACCCAAAGGCACATCAGTATCAACCTTATAAAGGAATCCCCGAGCTAAGAAAAAGCATAGCGGACTTTTACCGGAACTACTATAATGTAAAACTTAATCCCGAAGAAAATATTCTCCCATTGATAGGCAGTAAAGAAGGTATAACACATATTTCAATGGCGTTTTTGAATCCCGGCGACGAAGTATTATTACCTGATCCCGGTTACCCGACTTACACTTCTGTGACCAATCTCGTAGGGGCAAAACCTGTATTTTACGAACTTAAATCAGCTAATCATTATCAGCCTGATTTTGAACAGCTGGAAAAACTTATAACTGCAAAAAGCAAGCTGATGTGGGTAAGCTATCCGCACATGCCTACAGGAGCAAAACCAAAACAGGATACCTTTAGCAAACTTAAGGCTTTTGCTGAAAAACATGACATCCTGATCATCAATGATAATCCTTACAGCCTTACGTTGAATGATAAACCTGAAAGCTTCCTGGATGATCTTAATAATAATGAACATGTATTAGAACTTAATTCATTGAGCAAGTCTTTCAATCTTGCAGGCTGGCGGGTTGGCATGCTTTGCGGTCATCAAAAACTTGTTAATGAAGTCCTGAAGGTCAAATCCAATGTTGATAGTGGTATGTTTTATGGCATTCAAAAAGGCGCCATCGCCGCAATGAGATCTTCAAAAAATTGGATTGTTGAACAGGACAAAATTTATAAAAACCGAAAAGATTTGATCTTCAAATTATGCGATCAGCTAAGCCTGGATTACGAAAAAAATTCTGCAGGATTGTTTGTATGGGCGAAAATAACTACAGACCAGACTTCTATCGAGTTTTCGGACGAAATGCTATATAAGTATCATTTGTTCATAACGCCTGGACAGGTTTTCGGGTCAGCCGGTGAAGGCTATGTGCGTTTTTCTCTTTGTCTGGACAGCGAACAGATCAAAACTGCCATTAAACGCGTAAATACCGGAAAGTTATGAAAGTAATTGGTATTGGCTTAGGTTTGATAGGAGGTTCAATGTTGTTGAGCCTGAAAAGATTTTATAAAAATGCCGTTTTCCTTGGTACAGATCAGAATGAAAAACATCTGACAAAAGCAATTGATCTTGGGATCATTAAGGCTATTGCAAAACCTGATGATTTCAAAAATGCCGATCTGGTTATCGTCAGCATACCCGTAGATTCAGCTGAAAAATGCATAAATAAAACCTTAGATGACATTGGTAATAAATGTCTGGTGATGGACACGGGTTCCACCAAGCAAAGTTTATGTGAGGTTCTTGAGAGGCATCCAAGACGGCATCAGTTTCTGGCCGCTCATCCAATCGCAGGGACAGAATATTCAGGTCCTCAGGCGGCTTTTGAAACTCTTTTTGATCAAAAGACCATGATCGTTTGTGAAGTAGAGAAAACTGATCCTAAATTGCAGACACTGGCACTGGAGTGCTTTCAAAACATGCAAATGAAAATACGTTTTATGAACCCGAAAGCGCATGATGTACATATGGCCTATGTTTCACATTTGTCACACATCAGTTCTTTTATGTTAGGCAAATCTGTCATTGATAAAGAAGATGACGAACGCAATATTTTTGATCTGGCCGGCAGTGGATTCGAGTCGACCGTAAGGCTGGCCAAGAGTAATCCCAGCACATGGGTGCCTATTTTTAAACAAAATAAAACATTTGTTTTGGAGGCACTCACAAAATATATTTCAAATTTGGAATTATTTAAAGATCAATTGCAAAATGAAGATTATGACAACCTTTACAATACCATCATAAAGACAAACAAACTTAAAGAAATTTTAGACGGAATAAAATAAATTACGAAATCATGACTAACAAGAAAAGCTTTAAAAACTGGTTGGAACAATTCAATTTAGAACATCCTTTGGTCATTGCAGGACCATGTAGTGCTGAAACTGAAGAACAGGTTTTAACCATTGCCCATCAATTGAAGGATACCGATACTTCTGTAATGCGTGCCGGCATCTGGAAGCCAAGAACAAAGCCCGGAAATTTTGAAGGTGTTGGTAAAATTGGTCTGGATTGGCTCAAAAAAGCCAAAGCAGAGACCGGACTTAAAATTGCGACAGAAGTTGCCAACAAAACCCATGTCGATATGGCTTTAGAGGCAGATGTCGATGTACTTTGGATTGGTGCCAGAAGTACAGTAAGTCCTTTTATTGTTCAGGATATTGCTGATGCACTTCATGGCACAGACAAAATCGTTTTAGTCAAAAACCCGGTCAATCCTGACCTCGCTCTCTGGCTTGGTGCCGTAGAACGTTTACACAAAGCCGATATTCAAAATTTGGGTGTTATTCATCGGGGTTTTTCAACTTATGAGAAAACCCGTTACAGAAACAACCCGGAATGGCAACTGGCCATTGATCTGCAGAATGAATTCCCGAATTTACCCATTATTGTTGATCCTTCTCATATAGCCGGAAGACGAGACACTATTTTCGACATTTGCCAGACCGCATTAGACCTAAACTACGATGGTCTCATGGTAGAAACCCATCACACACCCGACGATGCCTGGAGTGATGCTAAGCAGCAAATCACCCCTGAAGCGCTTCATCAAATGACCATCGACCTCAGAATAAGAAAAGAAAAAGGTGAAGAAGTGGAATTCAGAAATAAACTTAATACCTTAAGAACAAAAATAGATGTTGTTGACCATCAAATTATTAATCAGCTGGGTAAACGAATGAAGATTGCCGATGATATTGGCGCTTTGAAAAAGAAAAATAATGTCGCTATCTTGCAAACCAGACGCTGGAATGAAGTACTTGAGAAAATGGTAGCTGAAGGCAGAGAAAATAATTTGAGTGAAGATTTTGTCATCAAGTTTCTAAAAGCAATCCATGAAGAGTCTATTGCACACCAGCACAAGGTTTTAACCGATTAAAGGATCTAATTTCATGATAAATTAATGAAGGGCATTGTCTATAAATCGACTGGAAGTTGGTATCAGGTCAAAGCTGAGAACGGCGAAATGATTTCCTGTAAACTGAAAGGTAAGCTTAGACTGCAGGGTTTAAAGAGTACCAATCCCATTGCCGTAGGCGATAAGGTTGAGTTTGAAGTTACGCATGATGGCGACGAAATAGTAGGTATCATCAAAGATTTTGAAGACCGAAAGAATTACATTATCCGCAAATCGGTGAATTTATCTAAACAAACCCACATCATTGCAGCAAATGTAGATTTGGCATTTTTGGTGATTACCTTTAATAATCCTGAAACCACAACAACATTTATCGATAGGTTTCTGGCCTCTTCTGAAGCTTATGCCGTCGAAACCATTTTATTGTTTAATAAACTGGATATTCTTGATGACAGTGAATATGGTGAACTCAAATATTTAGCTGAAGTTTACAGAAAAATAGGATACCAGTGCATTGGAATTTCTGCAAAAGAAGGTACAAATCTTGATAAGGTCAAAACACTAATGAAAGGCAAACTTAATGTCTTTGCAGGACACAGTGGCGTTGGAAAATCAAGTATCATCAATGCTCTCGAACCAGGAATGGATATAAAAACCAAAGAAATTTCAGAACAGCATTTGCAGGGTCAGCATACCACTACCTTCGCAGAACTGCATGAAACCGGTTTTGATGCCAAAATAATTGATACTCCCGGCATAAGAGGCTTTGGTATGATCAATATGGAAAAAGAAGAACTTGGAGACTATTTCAGAGAGTTTTTTGAGTTAAAATCAGATTGTAAATTCAATAACTGTCTGCATTTAAATGAGCCTAAGTGTGCTGTAAAGCAGGCTTTAGAAGCTGATGAGATCGCATATACCAGATATAAGAGCTATTGCCAGATCTTAGAGGAACTGGACGAAGATGATGGCGGGTACAGGAAAAATAATTTTTCAAATTAGTAAATATTAACAATGCGCTTAGTGATTCAACGTGTAAGGCAGGCCAGTGTAAACATAAAGCCGGATTATGAAGCAAAGATTGGCCAGGGCTATTTAATTTTGCTCGGCGTGGAAGATGCAGACACGAATGAAGACATTGACTGGCTGGTCAGGAAAGTAAGTCAGATGCGATTATTTTCAGACAATGATG
>CAJXVZ010000051.1 GCA_913062845.1 uncultured Psychroflexus sp. | reverse complement strand
TGATATTTTGATTTTGAAAAATCAAAAATCCGTGAACCATTTCAAATCGTCACGCTATAAAAAATCGCTGTACATACTATTAACAAAGAGTTTCAAAGAACTTTTATTTATCTTTAGTGCCCACTAGTGATATAAAGTGTTTTTGAATTTGGTTTGATATCCAAAAATCCGATTTCATCTGCACCATCATTGTTGATGTCTTTTAGATTTTCCAGCTTTGATTGATAAGCACCTTCAACAGTGATTTCCTTTAAATCTTGATCACTAAACACAATGATACTGTTACAGGTTGTTTTGCATTTCACTGTATTTTGACTTTCACTGTTATTATCCTTGTTTGAAATGATCTCCGGTGGTATCACATTGGCATAATCTGAAACACCATCACCATTAAAATCTCCAAATAATTGCCTGGTATTACTTATCAGCATCACTTTCTCGCGCTGACTGGGAAATATCGGAGATTTTAAATGGTATTTTTCGTCTACACCTTCGATAAGGATCCTAAAATCTCTGTTTCTTTTTGCAATAGACAAAAATGACTTGTAAACTTCAGTTGTGTCGGCATATGTGATTGTGCGCATAAATTCTACCAGATACTTACCATCTACTCTTTTTATGTTAATCTGATCTTCAGGAACACGCTGTGTGTAATCAGGAAACTTTTCAAAAAGTAAATTTTTATGACGTTGCACCTCATTTCTATTGAATTTATTACCATAGTAATCAACCTTATCGGAGTAAAATCTTACCAAATAAGGTATTTCTAATTGAGAATGGGCTGTGTTCCATTGTTTTACAAATTCAATAACTTTTTCAATTTCACTGGTTTTTTCATTATTACAACCCAAAAAAGTGATGAGTAATAAGCCAAAAACAATCCGTATTTTTCTCATAGTCAGTTTAAATCTTCTTTCAATAAATATACAATAATACGTTATTCAATAATGTACTATTGTGGTTAAATATAAAGGAATATCATGTAAAATTCATTTTAAAAACTGGTATTTTTTATAAAATGTAATGCCTATCAATCAACACGCCTTAAGTTGGTATGCTGTTATTTTTTGAAAGCAATTGACTTTGACCAAAACTAATTTTCAATAGAATTTTTAGAATTATTTTGCTTTATTTGTAGTCCAATTAATCGAAATGAAAGTCTTTTCTACACCTCTGCTTTTTTGTTTATTTTTCTTTGTCAGTACTACAGATTCAGCAATTGCACAAATCAAAGTCAGTCAAACGCCTTCCTGGGTTAAAATTCAATCTTACGAACCAAAACCTGAAATAGATATCAATGAAATTTCCTATGGCTTATTGACCTTACTTAGTGATGAGCAAGTTCATGTTCCGCGAGAAGAAAAATATGCAAGACTTGTAAGAAAAATATCAGATAATGTAGGGATCCAGGAAGCTTCTTCAGTATCCATTAATTATGATCCAACCTATCAAAAACTCATTATTCATGATATTAAAGTTATACGTCAGGGTAAGTCTGTTAATAAACTTAATATCAACAACTTTCAAACGATTAGACAGGAAAGCAATGCTGAAAGTTATATCTACGATGGAAGTTTGAATGCCATAGCTAACCTTTCAGATATTCGTAAAGGTGATATCATTGATATGAGTTATACGATAAAAGGTTTTAATCCCATACACAATGGGCATTTTGCTACCTCTTCTTCACTCAATGACTATGAGCCGGTCGGAAAGATCAATTTTAACATTATCTCTGATACAAAACTGTTTTACAAAATTTTGAATTCAGATCAGGAGCCGGAAATATCGTCGAATAACGGCTATACATCTTACAATTGGCAGGCTACAAATACTGATAAACCTTTGCTCGAAGAAAATATGCCTTATTGGTATGTACCTTACAAAAGCATTTTTGTAACAGATTTTGAAGATTGGGAGCAAGTCGTCAACTGGGGTCTGGATATATACAATGACGAAAAAAACATGTCTCAGGAATTAAAAGCAAAGATAGAAGAGATCAAAACCAGTTATGACTCAGAAGGTCAGAGAATTTCTTCAGCGTTAAAGTTTGTTCAGGATGAAATACGATATCTTGGTCTTGAATCAGGAATTGGCGCCTACAAGCCCTTTTCGCCAAGTCAGGTCTACCAGCAAAGATATGGCGATTGTAAAGACAAAAGTTTTTTGCTTGTAAGTATGCTCAGAAATATGGGAATACAGGCATATCCGGCATTGGTCAATACTACCTTCGGTGAAGCACTGCACGAGTTTTTGCCAACGCCAAAGACATTTGACCATGTGGTCGTTAAAGTCATTGATAGTCTTGATAATCATTTATTTTATGATCCTACCCGAACAAACCAATTTGGCAGCTATGACAACATCCCATTTCCAAAT
Source organism: uncultured Psychroflexus sp. (assembly GCA_913062845.1). Classification (GTDB taxonomy): domain Bacteria; phylum Bacteroidota; class Bacteroidia; order Flavobacteriales; family Flavobacteriaceae; genus Psychroflexus. The sequence continues at coordinate 19,280 of CAJXVZ010000051.1, read as the reverse complement.
TATGGTAAAACTTTGGTAATAAAAAAAGGTGTAAAGGGACTGGAACAGATTGAAACAAAAAATGAAGACCTGGTTGAAGTTTTTGACATTTTTGATCTGAAAAAGATCAATGAACCGGGTGAACTTTATTCCACAACTGTTTTTAGAGATGAAGAAGCTGATATCATGCGTAACTACTTTAAATCTAACAGCCTGAGCACTCTAAGCAAGAATTTTAAAAGCTATTACGACAATTATTACAATGGTGTAGAAATCCTTAAAGATCCCGTTATAAGAGATGACAGTATTGCCAATAAAATTACAGTAGAAGAATTTTATAAGATCAATGAGCTTTGGACTCCTATGATTGAAAATAAAGATAATATTGGTGTTGAATTTGCACCATTGAATCTGGTTGAAGTGTTGAGATTTCCAACTGAAAAGACCAGAAAAACACCTTTTGCGCTTTATTATCCTACGCACAGAAAACACAAAATGACGATAAAGCTGCCTCAGCGCTGGAATCTCAACAGAGATAAAATTAACATCAACTCAAAAAACTTTGACTTTTCCCTGAGTAGTCGTATGAATAGCACAAAAGATATTTTATACCTTGACTATGAGTATAAAAACAAGACCGGTTATGTCAATACATCAGACTATGATGAATATTACAGAGATATTAAAAAGATTGAAGGTGCAATAGCCTATTATATTTACATTCCAAAAACCATGGCTGCACTCAATAATCTGGATAATTCTCTCATTGGCAGTTATGCCATTAAGCTGATCCTTGTGATTTTCGGAATTCTCGTTGCAGCCGGAATTGTTATATTTTTCGCCATCAAAAGATCAAATAAGAAAAGTTATTAATCAATATTTACAACCAGATCATTAGCAATTAAATTTGATCTTTCCAAACCCTGATCTTTTAGCCAATCTAAAAATACTTCTACTTTACTGATGTCAATCTGACCCCAATCATATTCATCACCTAAGGCTTCACTGCTAAGTTTAATGGCCTTCTCAAGATCAATATTTTTGTCATTATCAGGAACATGGCGACTTAAAATTTCAGCGGCTTCCTGAGGATTTTGCTTAGAATAATAAAAGCCTTTCTTTGTAGCCTCAAGAAAGTCTTTGATTATACTTTTATTTTGATTGATTTTATTTCCATCTGCTGCAATGACAGGTGAATACGAATAGGGAATATTGTAATCATCCAATTTAAAATTTTCAAGTTCTATACCTTCAGTTTGAGCCTGAATGGCCTCCCAATTCACAAATATCCATGTAGCATCAGCATCTCCATCGACCAATCTGTCCCAGATGCCAAGTTTATCGGGGTAGCTTATTTTTAAAGCCCCTTCTCCTCCATCGTTCATCACCATAGCTTTTACAATACCATCTTCATAACGGGCCTGATAGGATGCGTAGGTTTTATGATCTAAATCCTTAGGCGATTTTATACCTGAGGATTTCAATACACTAATAGCACTGAGATCTTTTTTGAAGATACATGAAATGCCAACTAAAGGAAAACTTATCGCCTTGGTTTGATAACTTATAAGGCTTTCTGTTGGACAAAGCGCAAAGTCAGCCAGACCCAATTCTACTTTTTTGGCTGGTGTGGTTTTGTAGTTGTCAGATTCTGGATCAATAATCCATAAGTAAATATTCTTTTCACTGTAAAATCCTTTTTCCTTAGCAACAAAAAATCCGGTATGATTTGCATTTGGTGTCCAGTCTAAGGCGAGTTTTAGGTCTTTCATTAATATTTAATTTTTGTAAACATACAAAAATCAATTTTTAGACTTTAATAAGGTTAACGAATTTGGACCTGATTTATTCTATTTTTAAAAATTACGCTTAATGAAATCCAAAGCATTGGTTGACATCACTTTTTCTACAATTTCTTCAGCTGAAAGTTTATTGAACTCTTTTAAGGATTGCCCTTCCTCTGAGCTTAGAAAATCCAGTGCGTGATGCATGAGGTATTGGTCTAAATCTTTTAACTCTTTTGAAGTCCACCAGCCATCTAATGGGTTGATAATACCATCATAATCCGTTCCAAGTGCCTGAATACTCCATGCATTATGTCCCAGGTTGTCAAGATAAACCGCAATAGTTTCTATTTGGCGCCAGATAAAATAGGCATTATGCCTCATATGCCTTTTACCATAATTGTTCATTTTCTTTTTAGCTTCTTTGAGGATGTCACGTTTCATTTTTACATCAAAAATGCGTCTTTCATCCAGTTGAATACCAAAAATACCTTTTGATTTTTCAATCAATATTAGTTCATCAAAAAAGAAATTGATGTCCTTTTCATTGAACCCTTTTTTCATGACATAATCGTGCGTTTTATAACGCAATTTTCCATTTAAAGCACCATGACTAACAACAATAGGAATATTTTCCTCGGGAAATTTTTCTTTCAATAAATTGTAATATTCATACCTTGATTTTGGATTCATGTGCTTGATATCGGGCAGAATTCTTTTACCTTCTGAATTGTCCAGCAAATCCAGAACAACCTCAATACCAAGTTGAGAAAAGCCTTGTTCAGGATCGTCAGCCTGTTTCATTTGTTTAGCCACTATCCCTGAAAAACTTTCTGCAAAGCCGCATAAGCCATTATCAAAATGATGTGCAATACCTATAAATAATGGTCTGAATTCCCAGTTTTTTACCTTTTGTAAATTCTGTAGTACCTCTTCCCTATCCGTTGGTATGCCTTCACGCTTCTCCAATCCACAGTTAAAGACATGTGCACCTTCAACAGACATGATCACGTTGACACAATTTTCATCCTCTAATTCTAAATCTGATAAATTGCCTATCATTTTGTAGGTTCTTTGTTTACCATTAACGGTGACTTTTTTTCCATGCATTTGCTTATAAAAGTCATATTCATCCTCCAAATCTGTAAAATAATCTTTCATTTGCTGCAAGTGGCGAATCCTCCTCATTCCAATGCCGGTAGCAAGATTTCTCAGTAATCTTCCGGCAAATTTGATATCTTCAGCGTCATGGTGAACCACCATGCCTTTTTCCAAAGGATATAAAGAAGCCACAATCACCCTGTTATTGCCTTGAATAAGGGTTTCCATATCCGATTGACGCCATTTGGTCAGTGACAGTAATACATTGGCTACACGTCTGAATAATTTTGGCCTTTGCTGATGCCAAATGCTGTTTTCTTCATCTGCATTCGGGTTGTTTTGTCTGGTCTTATAACGTTTCATAAAACTTTTTCCAAAAGGTTTCATGGCCGGATGACAATGTAAATCTACGATTGGCTTTTTCATCTTAAATGGATTTTAAAAAGATTAGTATCAAATAGGTAATTATACAGTTATCTCATTATAAAGATAATAAAATAATCATTTGGAATTTGAAGTTTTAATTATACCATAAATAACCAATACAAAAAACCCCTTAAACATTAAAGTATAAGGGGCTTCTCTGATTTAAATAAAAAACAAGCTTAATCTAAAGCCTTTCGATTATCACCGGATTTGGTATCTATCAGTTTATTATAAGGATCTATACCGACTTCTGTGGGTTTTTCGTCCACTATGATCTTAAACGTATTGTATATACTATCTATTTTTACTTTTTTAAGGTATAGTGGTTTTTCTTCTTTTTTACCATCAACTTCAATTTCTGTAAATACACCAACTTCAACATAATCCTGCATTGGCCAGGACTTGATCGTATCATTGTCTTTAGTATACATCAGACTATCATTGCCTTTGGCATAGAGCCTCTTACCTTTTTCATTCGACTTGTATTTTGACACTATAGCTTCAATATCTACGGTGTAAGTGCTATCAGCATTTATAGTGAAAGCAGCATTTTCTATGTAATTGTCATAGAGTGTAATTGACCTGAACATGTCATCAACCAGGTATTTCAGACTATCCGGTGTACGCTCCTCAAGTTGGTTTACAAACTCCACTGCTGTGGTATATGGCGGTTCCTGAAAAGCAAACTGGTCTATAAAGTCACTCAAAAAATTATTGAATCTTTTTTCTCCAAGATAATCGCTCATCGCATAAAGAACCAATGAACCTTTGTTGTAATGAATATATTGTTGGTTTTCATTGAGCATTAATGGCAATTCTTTTTGGCGCTCAAAGGCTCTTCCGCTTAAATATTTATCTAAAGCATCCTTTAAAAATCTACGCATTTGATGTGCTCCATACTCTTGTTCAAGCACTTTAAGTGAGCTGTATTCAGACAAGCTTTCAGAAAGTAAAGTTGCTCCTCTTACATCTGCACTGATTACCTGATGTGCCCACCACTGGTGCGCTACCTCGTGAGAAGTAATGCCAAAAGCATAATCTACGGCATCTTTATCCTCTTCATCAATTTTTGCAATAAAACCAACCGTTTCAGAGAACGGAACAGTATTGGCAAAGGACTGCGCAAAGGAACCACTCGTACTGGGAAACTCCATAATTCTTAACTGTCTGAATTGGTAAGGGCTGAAATTTTCTTCATAATAATCCAGCGAGGCTTTCATGCCCTGAGCCATTCGTTCAATATTGAAATCATGGGGTTCGTGGTAAAATATCTGAAGTTTTGTGCCATTATGATCTTCTTCATAGACCTCGTAATCTGCAGACATGATGTTATAGAAATTCAGAATGGGTTTATCCATTTTATAATGGTAATAATTTCTGCCACCTACAGATCTCTCTTCGACTAAGTACCCAGGAGCAATGGCGATCTGATCTGCTGAGGTGGATAACTTAGCTTCAAAATTTATCCAGTCTGCGCTGTTTGAAATGTAATTATTGCCTAACGCAGTTGAATCATAAGGTGATTTCATGCGCTCTTTTGGTGGCAAATCATACTTTTCTCTCAATTTATTATTTGAAATTTCATAAAATTCCTGATAACCAAATCTTGGGAACATGCCATAATTCAAAAAGGTACCGTTTGACTTTATAGAAGAATTAATGTTTAAAATCGTATTGGGTTCATTCTTCATTTCAAATGTAAAGGTCAAAGAATCTCCCGGCATTAATGGTTTATTAAAATGAAAAACTTCAAGATCGAACAAAGTGTCTGTCAAAACTACATTTCCTTGTTTAGAAAATTGATAATTCAATAGATCATCACTCGTGTTTAACATTACGGAATCTATGGGCTGGTTGGTTTTGTTTTTTAATTTAAAAACACCCTTTGCCTTGTAATTTCTTTCTTCAGGATAAATATCCATCTCTATAGAAACGTCTGTCAATCTTGGTAATGGAACATCAGCATACTTACTGTAGGTGTTTTCAAAATCAACGCGTTGTTTTTCTCTTTCAATACCGGTATACCTTTCATTTAAATAATTATCATTGTAGTATATCCAGCTTCCTAAACCTACAAAAGTTATAAAACCAATCAGTAAAGCAATAAGTCTGGGCGGGTGAAAGTTGCTGAAAGCTTTTCTAATCCTTTGTTTTGCGGTGTATTGTTCTACCCTTCTGTAAAATTGAAGCGATAAGACATAAAGCACAACACCAAGGCTGAACCAATACAATCTGTAAACATAAAATTCACTGATGTAATCGCTCCAGCCAACCATATCAGAATAGCCAACGCTACCTCTGTTATTGAATCTGAATATAGATTGTTCTATACCAAAATCTGGGAAAAAACTGAGCAGAATGAGAAATGCAAACAAAACCACAAATCCGACAATATAGTTTTTGAATATCTGGTGAACAAAAAAGGCCAGCATGGTCCACATCATGATAGACAGATAGTTTATGCCAAAAGCACTAAATAAGTAATGGTCTAACTCCAACTTAAAATAGCCTTGAAATAACTGTACGGAAACAGCCAATGTAATAAGCAATAAGTAAATAAAGGCCTGTACCCAAAACATCGCCAAAAATTTAGAAAATGAAAACGCCCAATTAGGAAATGGGGTAGCATTGACCAAATGTTCCATGTTTGAAATCTTTGCCCTGTTAAGAAGCATTCCCGTAAACAAAAATGTCATAATAATCATAAAAAATCCGGTCAGACTTATGACCATTTGTGCCATTTCTCTGGTCACAGGATAAGTAGGTGTACCCTGAATTTGATTTCTTACCGATAAAACTGATAAGGCAATTAATACAACTAACAGCGTAAAACCTATAAATATTTTATTGTTTACTATATACTTAAAGTCAAAATAACTCTGCTTAAGGGCAAAATTCAAATTTGTTTTAAAACTGTAATTTTTAGTAAGAGCAGGTATTTTTATGTTCAGAAAGAAGTCAAAATTAGATTTTACCAGTTTTTGACCTCTATTTTTAAATAAGTTGATGCTTATGGCCTGCTGTTGAAAATTAAATTTAAAGAATACAGCGGCAAAATTCAATAAACTGACACCGAGCCAGATTAATCGGTTTTTAAGCAAGTAACCATCCGTTGGAAGGTAATTATTGTTTTGTTCGAATACGGTCCAGTATTCAGTATCTACCTGAATAGCAGCAAAACCAAGAGGATCTATCAAAGCACCGAGAGTCTTGTATTCTTCATAGCTTACCAGTAATCCGGTAAAGTTTTGTAAAACCAATAGTATTAAAACTACCATAAAACCTGCAAAAATATTTCTGCTAAAGGTGACCACGGCATAAACAATAGCACCAAAAAACAGAAAATTAGGAATGACCAGATACAGGAAAGGTTGTAGATAATTCATCAAATCAAACTCTCCTAATAAATCAGGATTGGTAAAAGGCAGAATTGCACCAAGCATAATACCAAGAATAACAAAACACAGAATAATTATTACAACAAGGAATGAGCTCAAAAATTTAGCCCATAAATAACTGGATTTTTTAATCGGGTAAGCATACAAAATATGGTGCACATTATATTTAAAATCCTTGTTTATAGATGCACCAATTATTGAAGGCAACATGAAATAAATAAAAATACTGATGCCACTTATCAGACCTGCAATATTCAGTGCAGAGTTAACATAGGTTGCTGAGACTGTTGTGACAGTAACACTATCAAACAAACCTGCAGCAGATGCCATCATAAACAATGACAACAGAAAAAGGATCACTGAATACACGTAAAAAATCGGAACCTTAAACCAGGATTTAAATTCGAAATTAAAGATCTTTAAAAACATAATTTTCCGGGATTAAGCGTTAGACATTTCATTTTCATTTTGCTTTAAGCTCACAAAATAAACATCGCTCAAATCCGGTTCAATATTTTCAAAACTTTCATCCGGACGTGTATCACTATAGACCTTGATATTCAACGAGTGATCCTGGTTATATTTTCTGTTGATGACGTCAAACTTAGTTGTGTGCGCTTCAAGCTCTTCTTTATCAATAATCTTATTCCAGATTTTACCTTTCAATTCGTTTATAGCTTCAATGGGTTTGTTATGGTTAAGAAGTTTACCTCCATTCAGCACTGCCATATCTGTACATAATTCTTTCACATCATCAACGATGTGTGTAGAAAGAATAACAATGTGATCTGTTCCAATATCGCGAAGTACATTTAAGAATCTGTGTCGTTCCGCAGGATCAAGTCCGGCAGTAGGCTCATCTACTATGATCAGATGTGGATCATTCAATAGTAATTGCGCAATTCCAAATCGTTGCTTCATTCCACCGGAATAACCGGCAACCGACTTATTCTTTACCTCGTAAAGATTAGTCACTTCTAAGGCAAAATCAACTATTTTTTGTCGCTCCTGTTTGCTTTGAATTCCTTTTAACTGCGCGAAATAGTGTAATAGCTTTTCTGCGGAAAGCTTTGGGTAAACACCAAAATCCTGCGGTAAATATCCCAAGACTTTTCTCAATGCCATTTTATCTTCCAGAATATTGATATCTCCCAGAAACAATTCTCCGGAATCAGGTTCCTGAAGCGTTGCTATGGTTCGCATTAAGGTAGATTTACCTGCACCATTAGGTCCTAAAAGACCAAACATACCAGGTTGAATTTCAATAGTTACATCGTCTAAGGCCTTTACGCCATTAGAATAGGTTTTTGAAACATGAGAAAGTTTGAGTGCTTGCATAATATTGATTTTGATTGATTAGTAGCTTGCAAATAACTATTGTTACAGATTTTTTCGAAGAAATTTGATATCACTGATAGGGTCCAAAATCCTTGAAGTACTGAACTAGGATTTGGGACTAATGCGTAATTAATTCAGGATACCAAAAATTTCAATTCTTCCCTGTAAACTGATGGCGTTTTTCCAAAAAATGCTTTGAATAATTTATTGAAGTGGGAAATATTATTAAATCCACTGTCATAACATACTTCTGAAATACTCATCTGTTTTTCATGTAAAAGTTTGGCAGCATGAGCAATGCGGTATTCATTTACAAACTCAGTAAAGGTCTTTCTGGTCATCTTTTTAAAATATCGACAAAATGCCGGAACAGTCATACTGCCCACATCAGCAATCTCTTCAAGGCTTATGCTTTTAGTGTAATTTTCTTTGACGTAATTGAAAATCGTATTTATTTTTTCACTTTCCTTAGTTGTAGTTTCCATACTAAAATCCTCCACGTTGAGAAGAGTATAGTTTTCTGCCTCATCCATAGCCTTAAAAACCTTAAGCATAGCTACAATACGATCAAAATAGTTCATCTCATTCATCTCCTCAATAAGTTGACCAATACTTCGTTTTGATTCACCATGAAAAACCAACCCACGTTTAGCACGTTCCAGCAGTCCATTCATAAAGGACATTTCAGGTATATCAAAAAAAGCCTTATTCAATAAATCCGGTGCCATCTGGATCACGGTTTCTCTCTTATTATTGGTTAATTTTTCCGTCAAACCACAATGTGGCAGATTTGAACCTATAAATATCAGATCCCCATTCCTGTAATAAGACACATGATTTGCAATTTGTCTGCGGCCCGATCCTCCATTCACATATACAATCTCCAACTCCGGATGATAATGCCAAAATGGCTTGACATTTTCAACATGTCTGGAAAACCGTTTGTAGACTAAGGAACTTCCAAAGGGTGGTTTTATCTTTTCAAACTCAGGCTTCATTAAACTCATAATACTATATTAACAATTATATGTGCAAAATTAATATTTAAGATATAATTAAATATAATACTATGCTATATTTATAGTTAAATGATGTTAAATAAATATATAAAGTTAATATAGCATAACAAATAGTTATTTCTGTTGAAGCGAAGATCATATCTGAAACATACTTTTGCCATGTAATTAAAAAATGAAAACTATGAAAACGACACAAAAACTACTGACGACTTTATTGGTCTTCTTTACGATTCAAATCACTTTAGCCTCTGATGTTAAAATAAGTACTAAAGACAATCAATCATTAGTGATAGAAGTGCTTAATAATTCAAAGAATGAAAAAATTAAAATCTTTGACAAAGAGGGTAATTTATTGTTTTTTGAGAATATTAAAAAAGAGCACTATCTTAAAACATTCACTATGAACAATTTACCAAATGGTGAATATCATGTTCTTTATGAAAACGACAGCAAAATCAATCTTGCAATTGTTTTAAAAAATAATGAGGGTATGTTGCTGGTTTCTGACTTTAGTAAAATAAGCTTTAAGCCGATGATCAGTCAGAAGGGTGATTACCTGAGTATTGGTTACACTAACCCAAAATTCAACAATGTTGAAATCAGTATCAATGATGAAGATGGTGATGAGCTTGTTGAAGTATCTGATCTTAATGATTTGATCATCAAGAAAACCTTTAATATTAAAAGACTTCCTAAAGGTAACTATACAATAAAATTAAGAAGTGGTGATAAAACTTTCACCAATTCAATTGAAATAAAATAAATTAAGTTTAGGTTTAGGTTAAAGAGGTCGTCTGTAGCAGGCGATCTCTTTTTTTATAGGTAAGAATCAACATCTATATTTAATCTTACACTTTTATATTTTCCTATGGACTCAAATTTATCAATGCCACTCAATAGATGTGATTTTGTTTTGGATAAGGATTGATTAGGAGGAATCTTCAAAATAATGTGTTTTATGTACTGATTTCTTATTCTGGCAATACCGGGAAATTCCGGACCTAGAACATTAGATTTAAAGATTTGTTTAAGGTAAATTCCAAGCCAGTCTGCAGCTTCATTAAGCTTGTTATAATCCTTAGCTTTAAAAACGAGTTTTATAATTTTATAAAAAGGTGGATAATTAAAGTTCTGGCGTTGCTCAGTTTCGGCTGCGTACATGGCCTCATAATTTTCTTCTATCACATTCTGAATAATTCTGTGCTGGGGTTGAAAGGTTTGTATAAGAACTTCTCCCCTTTCTTTGGTTCGTCCGGCTCTTCCTGCGACCTGAGTGAGAAGTTGATAACTTTTTTCAAATGCTCTGAAATTTGGAAAATGAAATAAAGCATCTGCATGCATCACAGCTACCAAATCTACATTCCTGAAATCCAAGCCTTTGGTAAGCATTTGTGTACCAATCAAAATGTCAATTTCCAAATTTTCAAAACTTGAGATAATTTTCTCAAAATCGTACTTTCCCCTTGTAGTATCAAGATCCATACGCTTGATATTTGAATCAGGAAATAATTTTTGGGCTTCAAGTTCAATTTGTTCTGTGCCAAAACCTATGGCATCCAGTGTTTTGCTGCCACAGGCAAGACAGCTCTTTTGCACGGCCATTTTATATCCGCAGTAATGACATCTTAGTGAATTATTGTATTTATGTAAGGTAAGATTCACATCACAATGCGGACACTGAGGTGAATGCCCGCAGGAAGTACATTCCAAAACGGGTGAATAGCCTCTTCTGTTTTGAAAGATAATAACCTGCTTACCGCGACCCAGAGTTTTTTCTATTTTACCGATGAGCTCATCAGAAAAATGCCCATTCATTTTTTTTCTTTTGTATTTCTCCTTGAGATCTATAGTATTTATAACCGGAGGTTTCACCCCACCATATCTTTCTGTTAACTCTACAAGTTTAAATTTATTTGATTTCGCATTATGATAGGCTTCCAAACTCGGTGTAGCTGAACCCAGAATAACATTGGCCTTATGAAGGCTTCCCAGAACTACCGCCGTATCTCTGGCGTGATATCTGGGCGATGGGTCGAATTGTTTGTAGCTGTTCTCATGAGATTCGTCCACGATGATCAGTCCGAGGTTTGTAAATGGCAGAAAGATAGAAGACCTTGTCCCGACTATAACCTGACCTTCATTCGCAGAAAGAATTTTCCTGTAGATCTCAACACGTTCATTATTTGAGTATTTACTATGATAAACCAATACCTGCTCACCAAATTGTTGCTGTATACGTTTAATAAGTTGTGTTGTAAGTGCTATTTCCGGCAGCAGATAAAGACTTTGTTCATCAGCCTCTAACCTTTCAGCAATTAAACGCAAATAAACCTGTGTCTTCCCCGATGAAGTTACACCTTTGAGTAAAACGGTTTCATTAGCATCAAAATGCTGCCTGATCTCTTTTAAAGCCTCAGCCTGAGCATCAGAAAGCCTGAAATCTGAATTCTTGTCTCTACTTTCAGTCTTTATCCTGTCTTGCTTTACATAATATTCTTCAAAAACTTGTTTTTCAACTAAAGCATTAAAAACGGCATGACCTGTTGATGTCTGCTTCAAAAGTGTTTTTTTTGTCAGGGGCTTTTGAGACTGCCCAATTAACTTAAAATAGTTGAAAACCAGTTCTTTTTGTTTATGCGCTCTGTCAAGACTTTCGATAAGCTTGTTGAAGTTTTCTGCTTCACGGAACTTATCCGCTATTCTAACGTAAGATTCGAGTTTTGGGGAATATTTGTGTTTTACCTGTTTGTCTGTAAAAACAATATTTTTTTCAATCAATCCATTGATGATCTTCAAAACATTTATTTTATCCAGGATTTTTTGAACATCACTAAACTTGATTTGTGTTTGCCTTTCTATTGCCTCTACAACAAGATATTCCTCATCTGAAAGTTCATGAGCTGTTTCCTGGTAGTTTTCCGTTAGCTGAACCAGGGTTTCACTTTGAATGAGCAGCGCATTAGGAAGACATGCTCTGAGAATCTCACCGTATTCACAGAGGTAATAATTTTTAACCCACTTAAATAACTTCAACTGAAAGATATTGATAATCGGAAACGCATCCAATATGTCATTTACAGGTTTGGCATCATAGTGTAATGGTTTGTTCTTGTGAATATTCACAACAATTGCAGTATGCAATTTGTTTTCTCCAAGAGGTACTGCTACTCTGCTTCCGAGTTGACATTGTGCATATAGATTTTCATCTAATGCATAGGTCAATAGATTTTTGATGTTTAGGGGTAAAATAACGTCTACGTAATAGCTCATGGTTAAAAAATTGCACTATTACCTAATGATCAGCTTTTTTACAACAGATAGATTTCCGGATTGAACTTTAACCAAATAAACTCCACTTGAAATATGACTTAAATCTAAAGTATGAAGATTTCGGTTTGTAGTTAAATATTTAGTATCTAATAATTTACCCTGTATATCGTAAATAAATACTTCAGCATCATTATTTAAGCTTTCATCCATATTTAAATTGACAATGCCTGAAGTTGGATTGGGCATAAGACTAAAATCACTAACTTTAAAACTTGCATTGGACAAAGTTTGTTCCGTACAGATTTCTATGCCAAAACTATTAATTGTACCACCATCAGCATTGAAAACATCCTCTACAGTCAAGGTCCAGTCACCAACAAAATCCTCGTTAATGAAAGCCGATAAATTTTCATCGGGTCTTACAAGGCCCTGAATCGCCGGAGAAGAAGCGCTACAATTGAGAGTTAAACCTTTATCATCGAATATAACATTCATATCATCAAGATCATCGCATTTATCATCAAGTAGAGTTACACTTGTGCCTTGTGGACTCGTGAGGGTAATCCGAAGATCAGATATCCAGGTATGCGTAATGTCAAGGGTGATGTTTATATCCTCAATGGGCATTGCCAGACCAATACCACCGGAAATTGAAATAACAGATTGAAGTATTGCAGTAGAATCATCAGGTATGATGATAGGCGTATCATTCGCAAAAGTAAGTGGCTCACAGGTTATTTGTTTGGTAATAAAACTTTCAATTGAATAGTTCCCTGTAATACATTCACTTAGAGGTCTTACGCGCCAATAGTAGGTCGAATCAGGTTCTAATTCTAAAGGAATAACTACAGAAGTCTGAGCTGTATTCGTTGAAAATAATATACTGTCAAAATTTTGGGACGATGAAAATTCAATATCATATGAACTTGCAAAATTGACCGGATCCCAATCTAATATCGTATTCAATGAAGTCGCCTGTCCGTTATTTAACGGGCTAATCAACACAGGAGCACTTAGTGGATCAGCCGGTATAATGTTCAAAACAAAATCAAAGGTAAAGTTTTCTGTACCGGAAGAAGCTGTGACTACAAAAGGATAATCACCAGGAGCAACCGTTTCCAGACCACTTATATTGAGCACACTCTGACCTTCGTCGGAAATAGAAGGAGATGTAAAACTACTGGACAAAGAAGCTGGTAAACCGGAAACACTAAGGTTTATATTTGAATTAAAAGTATTTATAGATTCAACTTCAAGGTCAAAAAAAGCGTCAGAATTGGCACAGAAAGATTTATAAGATTCATTGGATTTAATAACAAATTCGTTTTCAGCTACGCCACTTATGATTAATGTGTAATCCTGACTTAAATTTTGTAAGCTGCTCTTATGGCTAATTTGAACCGTATAATTTCCTGTAGCATTGGGAATTTCAATCTTTTCAATATTATCAACCAGATTATCGCCTGTTGTAGCCGCTGCTGCAGGCTGAGCCGGATCTAATTTCCAGGGGAGAAATTCTGTAAATCCATCAGGCGCAATTATCCTTATATCCAAGTCATTAACCAGCCTGGGAGTCGGATCATCCGCAATTGATGTATCCTGAACAGCTCCGGGTGGATCCGTCCATGCAATAGTAGCAATTAAAGGTTCATTAGGGTCAACAGCATTGACTGAATAAGAGTAAGTGTTTCCTTCATTCAGGGTATTTTCCTGTATGATGCTTGTAAAATCCTTATTTGAAATCACATTTGCGGCTTCTGCAGTATCCATCAGGCCCCAACCAAAAATGTAATCCGGTCCGGGTGCATTACCTGCTTCTCTGGCAGTATGCAAAACAATAGCTCTCATGCTTGCCGCAGTCAAATAGTTTCCAAACATATTATTATTAAGCTCCTGCAGCAATGCGATACTACCACTTATGGCCGGAGCGGCCATTGAAGTTCCCGTATAGTTTCCACTATAAGCATCGTCAGCAGTGGCTATACTCGAATAAGTTAATCTGCCTTTTGCTGAAATATCTGGCTTTATTCTGCCGTCGTCCGTTGGACCCCAGCTGCTTGATTGCCAAATCACCACGCTGGATGGATCGACATAGTTTAAAACTTCCTCCACATTTGCAACAGACAAAATATTTTTTGCAAGGTTTTTCCCGGAGATGAGATCATAGCCATTTTTGGTAGGATTGTGCGGTGGAAATGCATTGTTGCTGTTTCCTGCAGCAAATACAGGTAAATAGTAAGGCGCATTAAATGTGATCTGATCAATGCTTCTTGCGAAAGACAAATAGGCACCAAACCATTCCATTGGTATAGAATTAGGATTGAATCCATACGAATGATTTGAAATCAAAAGTCCGTTAGAGGCCTCATTGACCATTTCGGGAACGTCATTTTCAAAATCGTATGCAATCAGTGCGGCTTCGTAAGCCATTCCTTTTGCCAAAGGATCTACTCCTGAAGCCATCATTGTTCCGGCAACATGAGTGGCGTGATTACTAAAATCCTGCGGGTTATCCAGCTGAACAACTCTAGACCCAAACTCCTGATGAGTTAATCGAACCTGACCACCGTCCCAGATTCCCATTTGCATATTTTTTCCTGATAAGGAAAAGCCTAATGGACCGCCCTCGTGCACCTGATCTGTGTTTATGGTTTGCGCTGAACCTGTATTAAATGTCTCCAGGTATATCGGAGTGCCGTCCTCAAGAATTCTGTATAAAACAGATATGCCTCCATTATCCTTATTAACTATGAGATCAAGATTATTCTTACGGGCATAATCAATTACTTTTTGTTTTTCAATGTTGTATTCTCTGCTAAATTCATCTGACAGGCTTTTTAACTTTTTAAGATCATAATCTGAAGTGATTTCATTTCTCTCCTTCTCAGTTTGAGCATTAACTATCTGAATAGAAAAAAGTAAAATTAATAACCCAATCGTAATATTATAACTCCGCATTTGAAAATGTTTATAAATCTGAGGTAAAACTAACTAAATTAGCAATATTTAAAATATATTTGTTCTCTAAAAATAGTTAAAATATGAATTTTATCGTATCAAGCTCCTACATGTTTCAAAAGCTTCAGGTTTTAGGAGGAATAATCAATAATTCTAATACATTAGCCATTCTTGATAATTTTTTATTTGAATTAGACTCCAATGAATTAAAGGTCTCCGCCTCTGATCTCGAGAGCACAATTACTGCTAAAATTGAGGTTCAATCTGAATCTTCCGGTAGTTTTGCAATTCCTGCAAAAACACTATTGGAAACGCTAAAAACTTTTGTTGAACAACCCTTGACCTTTACGGTAACAGATAAAAACACAATAGAAATCAGCTATCAGGGTGGTAAGTCAGAATTGGCGTATATCAACCCTGAAGATTTCCCGAATACTGTGGAAATCGAAGACTCTTCCTCAACTCAAATCCTTGCTGACACATTGGCTTCTGCCATCAGCAATACCATTTTTGCTACCGGAAATGATAGCCTGAGACCAGTCATGAATGGTGTTTTCTTTCAATTCCTGGAAAATGATGTCCGATTTGTTGGAACAGATGCCCATAAATTGGTCAAATATACGAGAACCGATATTCAGAATGAAAGACCTACAGAGTTTATTATGCCTAAAAAGCCATTGAACTTATTAAAATCTGTTCTTGCCGGAAGTGAAGAGGATGTCAATATTGAATACAATGAGACCAATGCAAAATTTTCATTTGAGGATTTCGAATTGACCTGTAGATTAATAGACGGTAAATACCCTAACTACGAGGCCGTTATTCCAAACGAAAATCCTAACAAACTTATTATTGACAGGGTTCAGTTCTTAAATACCGTAAAGCGTATTTCAATTTTTGCCAACAAAACTACACATCAGATAAAATTAAAAATGTCTGGTGCAGAATTGAAAATATCAGCGCAGGATCTGGATTACTCAAATTCAGGTGAAGAAAGACTAGACTGTGAATACCACGGAGACGATATGGAAATAGGATTCAACTCCAGATTTCTTATTGAAATGCTTAATAACATGAACTCAAAAGATATTCAATTGGCTATGAGTCTCCCAAACCGTGCAGGCTTACTTACTCCTGTTGATGGCTTAGAAGATGGTGAGCATGTTATCATGCTTGTTATGCCTGTAATGCTCGGTAATTAGGCATTGCAAATACGTTAATTTTTTATTGAATAATTCACAGACAAAAAAAGCGTATAAGCTAATGTCTTATTTTTGCCATCATGTTTAGAAAGTTTGCCAAGATTTCTTTAGTTACCATTTATCTGGTCATCATAGCTGGAGCCGTTGTTAGAATGACAGGCAGCGGTATGGGTTGTCCGGACTGGCCAAAATGTTTTGGCTACTACATCCCTCCTACTGAACGTGAGCAGTTAGAATGGAAACCAAACCACGACTACTTTGAAGGTCAGGTGATCATTGTAGATGAAAGTCTTAAAGTGGCTATTGAAAAGTTTTCCTCTGCTGATGCCTACAAGGCTGAAAACTGGCAGAACTATGAGAAACACGGTTATGCTAAATTTAATGTCTGGCATACCTGGATAGAATATATCAACAGATTGCTGGGTGCGCTTTCCGGCGTTTTTGTGCTCTTGATGTTTATCAGCTCATTTTGGCTTAGGAAAACAAAACGTCAATTGGTTTTTTGGTCTTTTATCACTTTAGTATTATTGTTATTTCAGGCCTGGCTTGGCGCTACGGTCGTTTATTCAGAATTACTACCGGTGCGGATTACTATACACATGATTGTGGCATTGATTATTGTCGCCTTACTGCTTTATATCATTTACATTTCAAAAAAAGACATAGACCGACACCCAACCAGTAAGAATTTTAAATATTTAGTTATTGCAGGATTAATCCTATCGCTTTTTCAAATAGGTCTTGGTACTCAGGTAAGACAATTTGTTGATGAAGTTGTAAAACAAGTTGGTTACCAGCAAAAAGAATTATGGTTAGATGACCCTGGTATAAAGTTTTATATTCACAGATCATTCTCCATTGCTGTGTTTCTGGTAAATCTCGGCCTTTGGTATTTGAACAGAAAAAAAGGATATGGCCTGGACAAACTTACCAATGGCTTAATGCTTGTCATTGGTATTGAAATATTGACAGGTATTCTAATGTATTACTTTGATTTTCCTTTTTTGACGCAGCCATTGCATCTTATCATTGCAGCCTTGATGTTTAGTCTTCAATTTTATATATTCGTAAAAATACGATTAAAAGCAAAAAACAAACAATTTGTATGATTTATAAATTCAGAATAACGCTCGATGTTTTAGACGATGTTTTTAGAGACATTGCCGTAAGAAAAACTGATACCTTCGAGGACCTGCATTTTGCCATTGTTCAGGCCTTTGGATTTGAAGGTCAGGAGCTGGCTTCTTTTTATAAATCAGACGATAAATGGAATCAAGGTGAGGAAATCGCTCTGGAAGATATGAGCGACGGCCAGTCGCCACTTAAGATGATGAATGAAACTGCTCTGGAAGATATTCTATCCGAAAAGCAAACCAAACTCATTTACGTTTACGACTTCTTCAATATGTGGACATTCTATGTGGAATTGGCAGATATTACCGAACCTGAATCAGGTAACTCTTACCCTGACCTGTTATTTGCGCAAGGACAATTACCGGAAAATCCTCCGGAAAAGAAGTTTGAAGCCGATATGTTTGACCAGTTCAGCGACGAATTCAGCGAGGAACTGGAAAATGATGGTCTGGACTTAGACGACTTTGAAGACCTTGACTTCGATGAACGCTGGAATTAGATGACTCTTTTAGTTTAAAGTTTAAAGTTTGATGTTAAGATCTGAAACTTGAAATTTGAAACATCAAACTAGAAACATTTTAGATTATAAACTAACTTGAAATATTGCTGTTTTCAAACATTAAGACATTAAGAAAATTAAGTATTTCTTTACTACAGGACATTCAAATTTTGTTTAAAGCCAGTAATGCACGAATTCTTAAAAATAAAATTATCAGATATTACGAATAGACAAACAAACTGAGTTGATGTCTCATGATATACGTTGACACAAAAAATGTTAATAACTTGTCAAATTTAGAATTAACTAATGAAAAAGACAAGAGTATTTAGTGAGGCCTTTAAAAAGGAAAAAGTATCGCTTATAGAAAAGGGCGAGATTAGCGTATCAGAAGTTTCAGAATTGTATGATGTGTCACACACAGCCGTTTATAAGTGGCTTAAGAAGTATGGTTTACAAGAGAGTGAACGCATAGTTGTTGAAAAGAAAAGTGAGGGAAAAAAGAACATAGAGCTCAATCGTAAGATAGCCTCTTTAGAACAATTAATAGGCTAAATGCAAGTAGAGAAGCATTACCTAGAGTGTGTTATTGATTGTGGTACAGAGCTTATAGGGGAGGATTTGAAAAAAAAGTACAAATCCAATCCATTGAAAAAGCCATTATGACAAAGCCAAAAGGTATGACTAAAGCATCAATATATAATATAGCAGAGATCAGCAGGCAAGGTTTTTACCAGGCAAAGGCTAGGTTAGATCAAAGGCGTGTTTTGGATGAAAGCATCCTATCGCAAGTGCGAAACTTTAGAAAGAGAGACACTAAGACAGGCATGCGCATTATGAACCATATGTTAGATGTAGAGGCAATGGGTGTAAATCGTTTTGAGACATTAGTTTCATCGCATGGCTTAAATGCATTTGTGAAGAAGAAGCGAATAGTGACTACCAATGGTGTTCGTGAATCGATTGACAAAAACCTAATAAATGGCTATGTGTTAGAGGGGATTAATCAAGTTATAGTAGGCGACATTACTTATTATGAATTTAAAGGACAATGGCGCTATATCATAACTCTGAAAGACGCTTATAGTAAAAAGATTCTTGGCTTAGGGGTGTTCAAGAAGATGACTAAAGAAAATACGCTATCCGTGTTATTAGAAGCTATTGAAGATAGA
>CAJXVZ010000050.1 GCA_913062845.1 uncultured Psychroflexus sp. | reverse complement strand
CGTGTTTTGTTGCCAGTTATTAGCTATAAAATCGGTTGTAGTAACCGGAGAAGATACCAATCTAAAGGCTCTATTGTCGGACATGTAGCGTTCTACGGTAAAGTCACCAGTTCCTGATAATGTCCCTGTAAATTCATCAAATTGTGCTGAGCCAGAAGCATCGCTCTCGAAGATTATAGTTCCATTATTTGTAAGCGTAGTATTAACTTTTAGTATAGCACCAGGCACAACACGAACTGTTCCTCCTGCATCTACAATCAATACATTAAGTTCTTGATTATTTCTTATTATTACTTCTGCGCCACTTCTTACTGAAACTTGAGTTGAAGTACTTAAGCTACCAGATGCTGTTATATCTAAAGTTCCTGCTTCAACAACAGTGTTTCCTGTATATGTGTTAGTTCCTGTAATTTCTACAATCGAATTTTGTTTTACAGCTAAACCTCCAGAACCATTAATGTTATTGAATTGTATAGTATGTCCATTGTCTCCAAAAACATCTATGAAGTTGCCATTGTTGAAAACTGTAGCGTTAAAAACTAAATCACCATCTACTGGGTTAAATTGTGAAACGCCATCAAAAATTGCGATACTATTATTAAAAGTATGTGTACCCGTGCTTAAGTTTTCAATTTTAGTTGGACCACCGCTGTTATATCGTAAATCAAGTATATTTCCTCCAAATGTCCTATTTGAAGAAGCACCTGCTTGAAATACTAATTCTTTTGCCCTGTAAGTTCTACCATTAAGAGTCATATTGGTATTATTATTATGACCGATTCTAATTCTTAGAGGTTGAGTATTATTATAATCTGGGTCACCGCGATCTGCACTATCATAAAACCAAGGTAGTTGAGCATCACCCCAATTTCCAGTAGTTACAGTGCTTCTTGAGAAAACTTCAGATTGACCATATCCTATGAAACTAAATGCAAGAAAAAAGCATGATAAAGTAATTTTGGGTAAACGTGTTTTCATTTGTAAAGTGGTTTAATAATTAGTATAACTTACAAAAACATAATTTTAAGAAAAGGTTTTCGTAAAAATATATATTTAATCTAAAATTCAGCGCATTATAATTAACTAAAACGTTTTCGTGTTGATAAATTCTTTGACTCGAATACAATATACTCTACAAAACCTAAAAAATTTGCCAGTCTCAACTGATTATTAGACTTTTGCAAAACCATTAAATAACAATTTTGGCAAAGATAGGAGATATAGACTTAGGTGATTTCCCATTATTGCTCGCACCCATGGAGGATGTGAGCGATCCACCATTTCGTGCCTTATGCAAAGAGCAAGGCGCCGATGTGGTGTATACGGAGTTTATCTCGTCCGAGGGCCTGATTCGCGATGCGGCAAAGAGTGTGATCAAGTTGGATATTTATGAAAAAGAACGCCCGGTTGGTATTCAGATATTTGGCGCTAACTTAGATTCTATGTTGCGTTCGGTAGAGATCGTAGAACAAACCAATCCGGATATTATCGATATCAATTTTGGTTGCCCGGTCAAAAAAGTGGTATCTAAAGGTGCCGGTGCAGGCATTCTTAAAGATATCGATCTCATGGTTTCCTTGACTGAGGCCATGGCGAAACATACCAAACTGCCCATTACGGTCAAAACCCGTTTAGGTTGGGACCACGATTCCATTAAAATAGTTGAGGTTGCCGAGCGTTTGCAGGATGCCGGTTGTAAGGCGATCTCAATTCACGGCAGAACCCGCGCACAGATGTACAAAGGCGAAGCCGACTGGCGACCTATAGCCGAGGTGAAAAATAACCCACGTATGCATATTCCTGTATTTGGTAATGGCGATGTGAACACCCCTGAGCGTGCTGTTGAAATGCGCGACAGATATGGCCTGGATGGCGCTATGATTGGTAGAGCTAGTATTGGTTACCCGTGGTTCTTTAAAGAAGTGAAGCATTTCTTTAAAACCGGTGAACATTTGCCTTCACCAACCATTGCAGAACGTGTGGATGTCGCTAAACGTCATCTGGAAATGTCAGTAGACTGGAAAGGGGAGAAGCTGGGTATTCTCGAAACCAGACGACATTATACGAATTATTTTAGAGGCATTCCCAATTTTAAACCTTACAGAAAAATACTGGTCACCACCGAAGACCTCAACGAACTTTACCACACTCTCGACGAGATCAAAGTAGAGTTTGCTGAAGCGGAGTTTATGGTTTAGCTGGTAGTCGATAGTCTTTAGCTCATAGTTTTTAGCTATTAATGGGAAGTTTTAACTTCGTATTCTTACTAAATACTTCATACTAGATACATTAACACTTAAAATAAAAAACATTATTAAATCAAGTCGCATTAAGACTTTGCGGGCTTCGCGTGAAACTCTAGAGAACAGCTTAGCGCCTTGGCGGCTTTGCGAGAGTTTTAAACATAAGGCATTTAGTCTTTAGAGGGTAGTTTTAAATTCTAACTTTTTACTTTGTACTTAATTCAAAATACTTCGTACTAAATATCATTAAATATTGTTTAAAAGGCTTAACCTTAAGATTTGTCTTTTCCATCTTTGCTATAAAATTTCAAGTCATGAAAAAATTTATATTCCTACTTTTAAGCTTTATCATTACATGTACCAGCTATGCCCAAATCCTGAACGGCGCCTGGCGTTTAGTTGAAGAAAACGGAGAGCCGGTAAAACATGAGGCCATCAAATTATTCAGTAATAGTTATTTTACCTATGCGGCTTATCACAAAAATACGGGTGAATTCATTGAGGCTAAAGGCGGAACCTACACTCTTAATAATTTGAGTTATAAAGAACACCTTGAGATAGACAGTAACGAACCCCAACATTCTGGACAAACGGTGGCATACAAAAACACTTTAGAAGGTAATAAGCTCACACTTCTTGATCTTGCTACCGGCGATACACAGGTTTGGCAAAGGTTTGATGAAGGTGATAACTATCAAATGACTTACTGTTGGCGCATCCATAAAAAGAAAGATGAAGGCGATACCGACTGGCGAACCATAGAATACCGACCACGTAAAACCCTGAAAATGATAACCAACAAGCGTTACCAGGTTTTGGCTTTAAACAGCGAAACCGGTCAGTTTGTAGGTTCCAGTGGTGGGGCCTGGAGCAGCGAAGGCGATACTTACGTTGAACATGTTGAATTTTTCTCTAAAGATCAAAGTAATGTTGGTCGATCATTAAAGTTTAATAGATCTTTTGAAGACGGTCTGTGGTTCCACACGGGAAAAACCACAAAAGGAGAAGAGATGATGGAGTATTGGCACAGGTATAAGTGATAGTTTGAGGTGATGAAGTTTATGGAGTTATGAGAGTAGTGACTATGATTTAACCGCAAGGGCCGCAAGTGTTTACACAAGGCACACAAAGTTTACCCTCTACTGACCTAATGTCTCTTAATTTTTTAATGTTGAAATCTCTCGCGAAGACGCGAAGACGCCAAGCTCATAAAATCTACCCTCTACCCACTAATAATGACGCTTTCATAGACTTTACCCGCATACAATCCCTACCTTTTTACCGGTTTCATCAATGCTGTTATCATCTGAAATGATTTTCAATTCTTCTGAATTCTTATTGATCAGATAAAGCGCCATAGCATCCAGAATGTCATCCCTTTTGACTTGATTTCTTTTGAAGTCGGACATCAAATTTTCAAATACAGATTTCAAAGCCTCATCATGACCAAAAATGATGTTTTTTCTTTGATCAATGCCTTCTTTTGAGTGTTTTGAAAAATCCAGATCCTTATTATTGTTTAAAGTTTTAAAGCATAATTCCGGATGTGCTTCAAAAATTTGGATGTTGGATGATTTTTGATTGATCCAAAGGTCTGTTTCCTTAATTTTTGATGAGATGTTATAAGCCTGAACAGAAATGCCTTTACCTTCAATTTTCTTGTTCAGGGCTAAAGCCTCTTTGTAATTTTCAGCATAACAGGCTTCCCGACAAGGTGGAGAAAAGATACTGGATTTTCTGTGACCAAGTAAAGTTCTGGCTTTGGCATCCACTGTTCTTTTAAAGTTTTTTGAGCTCAAGCCTATCGGAATATCGATGAGTATTCTGTTGATCATCGGATATTGATTGACGACTTCTTCAAGACCAGAAAAACAACCCCAAAACAATCTATTATTTATGCTTCCTATGCCGCACCAGCCCAATTTACAGGCGTCCAATCCTAAGATATTCATGTATAATCAAATTTAACATCAACATGATTTAAAGCTAACGAAATTTATATATCTTCCAGTCTGAATTTTAGATAATATATGAAAAGATTATACTTTTTAACCATTTCGTTTTTGCTCTTAATCTCTTGTAGTTCTATAAAAGTTTATATGGACTATGACGAAAGTGTAAACTTTGACCTTTACAAGAATTACGATTATTATGTTATAAAAGACAACGGCCTCAATGACCTTGACAATAAAAGGGTCTTTAGAGTCCTGGATTCCGTGTTGCCACAGAAAGGTTTTAAGGAAAAAACAATTCCTGATTTTAATGTGAACTTTTATGCCGAAGTTTTTACTGTTGAAAACCAAAGTAATATCGGAATAGGTATAGGTGGCGGCAACAGAGGTGTTGGTGGCGGTGTATCGAGTGGGATACCTATCAACACTTCAAAAAACATCATTTCATTCACCCTTGAATTTATTGATGCATTAACCAAAGAACTGTTCTGGCAAACGGTTGTTGAAACACAGATCAAGGCAAACGATACGCCCGAAGAAAGGCAGGTTTTTTTCGAGAAGATTATTTTAAAGGCCCTAGAAAAGTATCCGCCTGGGTCTTAAAGAAAAGGCTTAAAATGTAGATTTGAATTGCTTCAGAAATCTCAGATCGTTTTCATAAAACATTCTGATGTCTCCTATCTGATAGAGCAGCATGGCAATGCGTTCAATACCCATACCAAAAGCAAATCCTGTATATTCTTTAGGGTCTATTTTACAGTTTTTAAGTACATTAGGATCTACCATACCACAGCCCATGATCTCCAGCCAACCTGTACCCTTTGTAATACGATAGTCGGTTTCTGTCTCAAGTCCCCAGTAAATATCCACTTCCGCGCTGGGCTCAGTAAAAGGAAAATAAGATGGTCGTAATCTGATTTTTGATTTACCAAAAAGTTGCGTGGTAAAATAGATCAGGGTCTGTTTAAGATCTTTAAAGGAAACACCTTTATCTATATATAAACCTTCGACCTGATGGAAGATACAATGCGACCTTGCTGAAATATCTTCATTTCTGAAGACGCGTCCCGGAGAAATGGTACGTATAGGCGGTTTGTTGTTTTCCATATATCGCACCTGTACACTTGAAGTGTGCGTGCGAAGCAGCAGATCTTCATTCCCGTCGTTTTGGGGATTTTGAACAAAAAACGTATCCTGCATGTCTCTGGCCGGATGGTATTCAGGAAGATTTAGCGCTGTAAAATTATGCCAGTCATCTTCAATTTCGGGACCTTCAGAAACATTAAAGCCTATGTTGGCAAATACTTCAATGATCTGATTTTTTACGATTGAAATAGGATGTCTGGAGCCAATTTCAATGGGTTCTCCGGGTCGTGTGAGATCGCCGTAAATACCTTTATCTTCAATTTGCTGAGCCAGTTCATTTTTAAGGCTTTCAACCTTATTGGCAGCTGCTTGCTTAAGTTGATTTATCGTCTGGCCGAAAGTCTTTTTTTCTTCTTTGGGAACTTCTTTGAACTTTGCGAAATATTGATTCAGAATACCTTTCTTGCCCAGGTATTTAATTCTAAAAGCTTCAACTTCATCTAAACTCTGTGTTGTGTATTCTTCAACAGATTTAATATGGGATTTCAATTCCTCAATCATAGTCGGCTAATTTTTGAAGGTGCAAATTTACAATTATAATTTTTCAGGATTAATCAATATAGGCTTTTTCTAAAAAATAATGTACGATAGCTTCTTTCATTAATACGCTTTGTTCGCCTGCTTTAAGTGTAGGTAAATTTTTTAAAACCTTGTAATGCGGCCAGCCTTCATCATCCACATACTCAAACTCATAATAGCCGTAGGGTTCCAGGACTCGGCAAATCGCTATATGCATCAGGTTGATCTTGTCGTCTTTTTTGTAGCGCGCATGCACGTCTGATTTCTCCTGAATCCCGACTAAGAATATTATGGCATCCAAATCCAGGTCATCGCCATCAGCGAATTGTTGAGATAATTTTTGCGTGAGTGTTTCCCACCTCGTTTTGAGTTGTTTGTCGCCTACCATATTATAATTTGATTAGATTTTCTCTGAATTGATTTGCGTATTTATCAATGATCAGCGGGTTAAAGTCATTTTCTTCATTAATCCTGCCGATAAACTTAGCTTTTGTTTTGGACAATATGATAGATTCTGTAGTAGGATGCTCATTTCCGCTGAAAATAAGGCCTATTCTCGTAAACCCTTTCTGCTTTAAATATTCTAAACTCAACAAAGTATGGTTAATGCTGCCCAGATAGTGCCTTGAGACTAAAATAATCTTGTCATCTGTCTGTATCAAATCCGCAATAACGTCTTTGTCATTCAGTGGAACCAAAAGTCCACCGGCGCCTTCGATAACCAGAGGATTTTCAGATTTGGGTGTTTTGATGTTTTTCAAATCTATTTCCTGGCCATCAATCTCGGCGGCTGCATGAGGGCTCATCGGTGTTTTTAAAGCATAGGCATTGTCGTGGAAGACCGTCTTGTCGTCATTCACCATGGCTTTAACCTTGTGCGTGTCCGAATAGCCCAAATCACCGGCCTGAACCGGTTTCCAGTAATCGGCATTGAGTGCTTTGACGACTATTGCAGAAGCTACTGTTTTTCCTACATCTGTTCCTATACCTGTGATGAAGTATTTATCCATATTATTCTTCATGAGTTTTTAAAATTGCAAATTTAAGAGGATTTCAATGAAGTTTAGGTTTTATAGGTCAGTTAATCTGTTGTGAAATTTGTAGGCAGCATCTTGGCGATCTTATTTTTTGAAATCTCACCTATCAGCAGAATATTTTGTATGTCGATATTATTACCAAATTGATCGACCCGTAGCTGAGGTTTTTGAAATTGAATGGTGCTCATTTCACTCTTATATTTCAATATAATTTTTGAAGGTACATATTTCCCATTAAAGGTTTTTATAACATCCGGCTTAAGGCTAACTTTAAATAAGTTATTATCAATAGGCTTTACTTCAAATATTTTTTCCGGTTTGAGCAGAAACCCCTGGTAACCCACCTGGAACTTTGTTTGATCTAAGTTGCCATTGACCAAAGATTTCAGAAATTTATCCAGTGATCTTTCGTATAATTTTTGTCTATTGCGTTCTTTTTTGCGATCAGTGTCTTCAAAGTAAGAAAAACCAGCATAGAAAGACTGTTTTTGGTATGAATCATCGAGGTTTTTTGTTAAAAATTTTACTTCAAAGGCTTTCAAATCAAAATTGACTTTGTAACCTAAGTAATAATTTTGAACGATAACAGGGTTTAAGGCCTCGGCGTAAAGGGTGTTGTTCTCAGTTTTAAAATAGACTACAACATCATCAAGGTTTAAAATTTCACATTGTCTTGCGGGTTTTCCTTCACCTAAAAAATTTCTCTTGAATACTTCAATCATTTCTTCCCTGCTGAATGGAGACGTGTATAGATTTACCGTATTTAAATTTTCAGCTTTTGGTTGCAGCTGATATACTTCCTTTAAGTTTTCAACATCATCGATAAAGAAGGATTCGTAACCCAAATAGGTGATCACGAGCCTGAGCTCTGTGAGATTATTTGGGTTTTCAATATTAAAAACACCTTCTAAATTAGTAATGACGCCGCGTGTTGTGCCATCAAAATATACTGTAGCGCTGACTAGAGGTTCATTATTTTCATCGACGACTTTTGCAGTAAAATTTTGTCCTGATATTGGAGTGAATAGTAAATAGAAAAGAAGGAACAAAAGGTATTTCACTGGATATGTTTTTTTGCTTTTGACATCAAATTTTGAAGTTGCTCTTTTGTGTTGTAGTTATGCAAACACAACCTAATCCTTTCCTTTCCCTTGGGCACTGTTGGAGAAAGTATAGCTTTCACACCAAGACCATGTCGCTGAAGTGATTCGGCCAATGCCTTTGCATTGGAATTCCCTGAACAGGAAATATGCTGAATGGCCGAAGCATTTGTCGACATTTTGTTCTGCAATTGATTAGAAGAGACCATGTCATTGAAGATTGAAATGACCTTCTGAAGTTCTTGTTTTTCTTTGTCTTCATTTTCAAAATAATCCAGAGCTGCAATGACCTGGGCCACATGAAAAGGAGACGCTCCTGTAGTGTAGATAAACGGTCTGGAAAAGTTGATGAGGTAATCTTTCAATGTTTTTGATCCTAAAACAAAACCGCCGTGCGAACCCAGCGCTTTTCCGCAGGTGTAAATTCTTGCAAAAATATCTTCATTGTATTCAAAAGAAAGACCTTTAAAGTCTTTGCCACAAACGCCCAAAGCATGGGCTTCATCAACGATGAGATAAGCATTGAAAGTTTTTGAAATTGTTACTAATTCTCCAATATCAGATAGGTCGCCGTCCATAGAAAATACAGATTCTGAGATGATGTAGACGTTTTGAGGTTGTAGTCTTTGGTTTTGAAGTTCAATTTTTGTAACCAGATCTTTATAGTCGTTATGTTTAAATTTATAAGCTCTGGCATTACTCATCTGCAAGCCATCTCTGATCGAAGCATGGCAGAGTTCATCGTAGAAAACAACATCTTTAGGTTTTAGAATAGCCGATAGTAAACCCAAATTGGCATCATAACCCGAGTTAAAAAACAAGGCAGCCTCTGCATTGAGAAGGTCTTTTGCTTTATTTTCTAATATTTTGAAAAGCTCATGATTCCCACTGATCAGACGGGAACCGGTCGATCCGTGGGTTTTTATTTTAAAGGTGTTCAGCAGGGAAACAGACTTCTCTGAAATAATGCTGTTTTTAGCATAACCTAAATAATCATTTGAAAAAAAATCAACCGGGTAACTTTTTTCTGACAGGATTCTGTAGCTATCATTTTTGATCCTGTTTTCAATTTCCTTATTGAGATTGTCCGGGAGCTGCATTTATGCAAAATACATTTTTTAAAATAATTTTACTCTCTCAGGCTAAATGTGACATTAAATTTCAAAGCAAAATTGTCCTCAAAACTATCTAAGCTGTAAAACCCATAACGGTAAAAACCGCCAATTCCATAGCCTATATTTGTCCCAAGCCAGTCCAGTGTCAATAGATTTGTAAATTCTA
Source organism: uncultured Psychroflexus sp. (assembly GCA_913062845.1). Classification (GTDB taxonomy): domain Bacteria; phylum Bacteroidota; class Bacteroidia; order Flavobacteriales; family Flavobacteriaceae; genus Psychroflexus. Next base: position 12,564 of record CAJXVZ010000050.1, on the reverse strand, counting down.
TACCGGATTCAATAAATATTTGATCTTTTGTATTAAATTGAAAATTATGTGCCAAAGGATTCGATAAATCACCCCAGCTCATATTGTGGTGTAAAACCACGCCCGGACTGAATTTATCTGACTTAAAAAGTAAACTGCCTATGTCGTGTGTCAGGAAAAGATTGACATACCTGTCGGACAAAAATTCGTAAAGGAACATGGTTTGAAAATGGTCGCGCATAACCACCGGAAACCTGTCGTCAAAACTGCCTTCTCCTGTAAACAATAATCCGATCGGTACATTACCATCCAAATAACCGGCCTGAAGATGATATCTTGTTCTTCCCAGATATTTTGAAAAAAAACTTTGATATAAGTTTGCTTCAAACTTGTGATAATCAAAATCACCACCTAAAAACGAATCGAATCCTTTAGTGTACCTTAAATTGAAAACGGGATATTTCGTACCCAGACTTACACGCCTCAAAGGTGTTTCCACTATGCGTTCCCTGTGCGCGTACCTTAAATTTAAAATGGCTTCTGAGTTTCTGTAGTCTGTAAATAATTGTCCAATTTCAGCAAATGAATAGTCATATTGCGGTCTGACCCACTCATTTCTTATTGATGCACTCCATGTTAAATATTTAAAATCTCTTCGATTGGCTGTAAATTGGTACTGTTCGACAATATCCATGGTAGTGGCAATAAAAGGACGAGGATTGCCTTGTAGGTTGAATTTATCGTTTTGTAATGATGATGTTCCTATTTCTCTCACATCATTTGAATAATCGGCTCTTATAAAGAAATCATCACTTTTATCTAAATCATACCTGGCATGCCCACCAAATTTCCAGTTAAAATCTTTAAAACCATAGGCAAAATAGCCGCCCACGCTGAAATTTTCAAATAATTTTTCATTGGTTTCAAGTCCGCCACCTAACCTTAGACCTTCAAAATTGTTATATCCAAAAAATCGATTGAGTTTAATGTTGACCTTTCCCCAGGGAATATTTCCTGTTGATAGGCTATTTATGACATTGAACGCCTTGTCAAACTTGAATTTTTCTCCAATACTATCTATCACCTTGTAGGTGACCTGTTCTTTTTGAGACAGCGTATCAGTACGGTAGTTGTTCCAGAAGTCTTCATCTTTATCCGTGGCATCTTTTTCATATTTCAATTCAACCTCTGAAAAATCTTTCTTGCTTAAACTGTCAATAAATTTTATGTCTTTGAGATATGTTTTGCCATCAATAAAAATATCGACATCATCACTTAGTTCAATTTTAAAATTCAATTGTTCCGGAAACCAGTGCCTGCTTTGAATTTGCGAGTACTTTTGCTGAATTTTGAGATTCGTAACCAAGTCGTCATAGGGTTCAGCTACAATATTTTGAATCGCATACCCATCAGAATTAATGTACATGAAACCCTTGAGTCCGTCAATATTTGCATTAGTTTTAGGTTGAAAAGATATATTGTAAATGGTATCGTTTTTATTGTAGGTTGTGTTTTCCAGAAAATAATCATAGCGTTTCATGCTGCCCTTGGCGATGGGATTAAGAAAATTGATATCCAGCAGACTGATGTTCTCTTCATAGAAACCAAAAGGCTGTAACTCTGTAGCCAGCATGGTAAGATAGGCATTCTTTAGTCCGGATACTCTCGAAGCCAGCACTTTCTCTTCGCTGAGGTCAGGTGGCAAAAATTTTCTTTCTGTTACCGATTCTAAAACTGCAATATGAAAACTACCATCTTTAATTAAGGTCTTGTCGATAGGGTCTAAACTATCGCTGGATAATTCGAGTTCTCCTTTTTCAATTCTTTCCAAATACATATTTCTTGTAGAATCTGCCTGTGTTTGAAATTCTTCGGAGTCAATAATGCTTTTGCTGTAGGAGGTGTATTGAAAACCGCCTTTTTTCAGGGGATTGTTTTGCTCTCTGTTGTCAATGACCTTTCTGATGATTCTCAGTGCCGGATTTTCAGCATTTGTTACCACGACCTCGTTCAGGTTTTCAAGAGAAGCTTCCAGCCTGATAATGAGATTTTTTTCGGAGGAAATGTTAATAAGTTTTTCCTGATAGCCGAGATAGGTCACTCTAATACTGTTGATAGGTTTGTCACTTTTGTAAGAAAAGTTTCCATTTATATCAGAAATTACGCCTTTATTGTTTATGCCGTTAAAAGTAATATTAGCAAAGGCCAGACTTTCTTCAGTTTCTGCATCTATAACTTTACCGGATATTGTATTCTGAGCCTGAGCTATAGAAAAGTTTAATATGAAAATTATTAACGTGAGCCGAAAGCCGAATACTGTATGCATTAATTTTTTTGATAAAGGAAAACAAAAGCTCAGAAAAGAGGATTGCTAAAGGTTAAATTTTAGTAATTGTTAACTATGTTTTTTATCTTCACCGTCGCTGTCCTCTGATTCTTCACCACTGCTTAGCTCGTGGGTTTTTTTATTGTATTTGCCCTTAAGATCGTCAATCTTTGTTTTTTCATAGAGTTCATTTCCGGAAATATACCCTGTTCTTCCCAGTAAGTGTCCACCTATAGGAGCAGTAAGAAAAATAAAAATAATAATGGCTAAAACCCGTGAAGATATCGCAATATCTCCAAAATAAATAGCAGCAGCTGCAAGTAGTAATCCAACGCCAAGGGTTGCCGCTTTGGTGTTTACAGATATTCTCAAATAAGTATCCGGCATTCTGATGAGCCCGATAGCCGCCAACATTGCGAATATGGTACCTAAAATGGAAACTATGATAATAATTATGTCAGTCATCTTTATCTCTTTTTTCTAAATAATATGTAAATGCCACAGTGCCAAGAAATGCTATAAGTGCAAGGATCAGGGCAATGTCTAAGAAGTTGGGTTGGTTGTTGATGATGCTGTAAATAGAAATTATACCAATCCCTATTGTAACAATAAGATCTAAAGCTATGACCCTGTCAACAATAGATGGACCCTTTACAAACCTTATGAATACAAATACCATTGCCAAGGAAAGCAACGGCAGAATAACATAGTATAAAAAGTCGTATAAATTCATCTTGTAATTAGTAAAATTCGTCTTTCAAAACCTCTTTTTATATCATGGATAAATTTGTCTTTATCATCTACGTACATGGTATGAACATAAAGCACTTTTTTATCATCGGAAACATCGATACTTAAGGTACCTGGTGTAAGGGTGATGAGGTTGGCCAATAAGGAAATTTCTACATTGGTTTCCACATCTAAAGGTATCTTGATTATCCCTGGTTTTACGTTCAGGTTTGGCGTCATAACTTCATAGGCAACCTGCAAATTAGCAACAATCACGGCGTATAAAAAATAGAACAGAAAACTGATTACTCTAGGCAGTATTTTGACGTATTTGTTACCACCTTTTTGGGAACCAATGATCCACATGATCAAGAAACCAATAAAGAATCCAAAGCTAAAACTGGAAACTTCGTAGGATCCTGTGAGGAAAACCCACATGAGCATTAAAAGTATATTGGTTAAAAATTGTGATCTCATAGTTATTAAGGTTTTAAAACAGCATCAATATAGTTTTGCGGATCAATAATGTCTTCGGCTATTTTCAAAGATAAGGTTTGTATGTGGTCGGCACCAAAACCAATATATAAAGAAATAATAGCCAAAATAGCAATTGGTGTAATAAATTGCCATTTTTGTAAAGTGTACAACTGCCCGAAACTAATAAATTTCTTTTTCCTGATTGAAAATTCAGGTTGCTTCTTCCAGAAAGCCTCAGACCATATTTTTGCAACGACCACTAAAGTAATAAAGCTACCTAAAATCAATGCTCCAAAATACCAGTAATTCTCATTATTATAACTGCTTAAAAAGAGAGAGATTTTTGGCCAGAAGCCTGAAAGCGGAGGAACACCAACCAGAGAAAACAAAACAATGATGATAAGCAGACTAAGTTTAGGAAAGCTGTGGTATAAGTCGCCGATTTTCTTCATATTGGTTGTCCCTTTTATCCTGTAGATTACCCCACCAATCAAGAACAAATTGGTTTTGACAATGATATCATGAATGAGGTAAAAGAGAACACCGGAAATGGCCAATACATTAAAAACGCCCAAACCACCTATCATAAAACCGATATGGCAAATAATTAGATAAGAAAAAACTTTTCTGATGTTATTCTGGATGATAGCCCCAAAAGAACCACTGATGATGGTCAATACAGAAAGAACGATGAGCAGGTTCATAAGGAATTCATCCTGAGGGAAGATGAGCGTCATCATCCTTATTAATGCATAGACGCCGACCTTTGTCAAAAGACCTGAGAAAATTGCAGATACTGCAGAAGGCGGCGTATGGTATGATGCCGGCAACCAAAAGTTCAATGGAAAAACAGCAGACTTGATGCTGAATGCAGTTAAGAAAAGCACTGCACTTATATCTATAAGCACCTGACTGTCTATAAGTTTTATTTTATTGGCAATATCAGCCATGTTGAGGGAGCCTGTAAGTCCATAAATTACACCTAAAGCTGTGAGAAAAATGAGCGAACCAAAAAAGTTAAGCGTAAAGTACTTTATCGCCCCTTCCAATTGATTTTTTTCTCCACCAATACTGATCAGTACAAAAGAACTGATAATAATAATTTCAAACCAAACATAAAGATTAAAGATGTCGCCCGTCAAAAAAGCACCGTTCAAGCCTAAGAGCAGAAAATGATAAACACTAAAAAAACCAAACCTCAGTCGGGCATTTATCACAGAAACAATCGAAAATATGGAAACCGCAAGCCCGGAAACAGCTGTTAGTAATAATAAGGTTGCTGAAAGCATATCACCAACAAAGACTATCCCAAAGGGAGCATCCCAGTTTCCTGCATTAACGACCTGAGTGCCATTAGACCATATGTGAATAAAAACGGCAATGGCAACACCCAGTGCAATAAAATTTCCAACTATGGTCAGGATCTTTTGAACCTTTATTTTCTGCCAGAAGAACATCAGAACGATGCTGAAAAATAAATGTACAACAAGTGGATATGTGATGATGTTTTCTGTCATGAATCTTCGTCTAAAGTGTTAAGCATATCCAGATCGTCTGTATGTAATGCTTTGTATGTTCTTTTTACCAGAATAATAGCGAAGGCTTGCAAACCAAAACTTATAACGATAGAGGTAAGTATAAGGGCCTGCGGTATAGGATCTGCATAAATATCAGCAAAATGTTTTAATTCAGGTGATATAATCGGCGGCTCGCCTTTAGTAATTCTGCCAAGTAAAAAAATAAGCAGATTAACCCCGTTGCCTAATAGAATAATACCAATAATCAGTTTTACAATACTACGCCTCAGTATCATATATGTACCTGAAGCATAAAGTATCCCTGTCATTATGGCCAATAATATTTCCATGTTTATGCGTTTTCTGAGATTGTAAAAATAATCGTAAGTGACACGCCAAAGACCACAAAATAGACCCCTGTGTCAAAAAACAAGGCCGAACCAATTTTTCCTATAACAGGAAAATGTCCGGGCACCCAAAGCCCTGTCATAATGGGCAGGCCTTCAGCAACTAGAGGCGCAATGGCACTACCGAATGAGATGAGCAATCCTAAGGGCATCAAAAAACCGGGATGAATTTTTATGATTTTTCTGGTATTCTTAAGCCCATAGGCAAATGCATGAAGTACAAATGCTATCGCGGCGATCAATCCACCTACAAAACCACCACCAGGCAAATAATGCCCTCTGAATAAGATGAACACAGAGAACAGCAGTAGCACTGGCAATAAAATATCAGATGCAGTTCTTAGTATAAGTGTTTTCATTTTTCTCCTATTTTTTATCTCTTGCTTTCAGTCTGAGTTTTAGCAGGCCAAATACACCAATTGCGGCAACAATTAGTACGGTTATTTCTATCAGCGTATCAGTTCCTCTGAAATCTACTAAAATGACGTTGACCACATTTTTCCCTTTGGCCAGAACATAAGAATTTTCGGCATAAAAATCACTTATTTCAGTTTTCTTAGGTTGTGACAAGACCTTTAAAATCAATAATGTGATCATGGTTCCAAAAATACTTGACAATATACCGTGTTCTATCCTCAGGTAATTTTTTGAAAACCTCAGATATTTCGGAAGCCTGTACAGCACAAGTACAAAAAGAATCACTGTTAGGGTATCCACAGAAAACTGCGTCATTGCCAGATCGGGTGCGCTGTAAAACAAATACAACAGACAAAACGCAAAACCGATAATTCCCATTGAGGCTACAGCTGCCAGTCTCGAAGGTGTAAATACTGTAAACAATGTAGACAGGAACATGATGATGATTATAGTGATCTCATAAACCGTCAGATCGGCAAGCGAATTATAATCTATCACTATCCTGGGATCCTGGTATAATAAAAATCCTACCAGTATGATGATAAACGTCACATATGTTGCCACATAATGTCTTAGATAACCATTTTGGAATAACATGGTCCAGTATTTAGAAACAATTTTATATAAAAGGCTTAATTTTTCAACAATAGATTTTGGAGAGATATATTCCAGTTTTTCAATTGTTTTTACCAGAGCGTGACTGGGTTTAAGAACAAAATACAGAACCGTACCTACAGTTATGGTAAGTGTGGAAAGCCAGAAAATTAAATTAAATCCATGCCATAATTTGATGTGAAATGCCTCTGAAGTTTTGCTAAGTATCTTTGAGCCGGGTACTACAAGTGTATCTCCAATAAGATGTGGTGCTAAACCAAAAACAACGCCAAGTGTAACCATTATTGCCGGAGGCAGCCACATTCTGATGCTTGGCAGGTGTATTTTTGAGTATTCTTCTTTTTTTGGACCAAGAAAAGGTTTTACTCCAACCAGAAAACCCCCATAAAACAAAAGTGCATTGGTTAAAATTGAGATACCCGTCAAAACATATGGATAATACTCAGAATGTAGTGTTGACTCATATATAAGGTCTTTACCTACAAAACCAAGCGTAGGTATGATACCACCACTTATTGATGCTGCAACGAAACCTGCAATTGCAACAGGCATTAGACCTTGTCTTAATCCTGATAATTTTGTGATATCTCTGGTTCCGGTTTTATGATCTATTATACCTGTAATTAAGAATAATGAAGCTTTATAAAGTGCGTGAACCACAATAAATACCATTGCCGCAATAAGGGCTTCGTATGTACCAATACCTGTGAGAAATGTCATAATGCCCAATGCACAAATGGTAGAGTAGGCTAAAATGGCTTTTAAATCTGTTCTGAAAAGCATATGGAATGCTGTGTAGAGCATAGTGATAGCGCCAACAATCATTAAAGTTGTATTCCAGAAATAAGTATCTCCAAGAATTGGGGAAAATCTGAGAATAAGATAAATCCCGGCTTTTACCATAGTGGCTGAATGCAAATAAGTGGATACTGGTGTAGGCGCTTTCATAGCTCCCGGCAACCAGAAATGAAAAGGAAATTGAGCAGATTTAGTGAACGCAGCTAGAAATACGAGAATTGTGATAAAGATGTAACTGCTGCTCATTACAACTTCGTTGCTTTGTTGCATAATTTCAGCAATGCTGTAACTGGATGAAATATCACCTAAGATGACTGCAGCTCCAAGCAAAAATAATCCGCCAATACCCGTAATTCCAAGCGCAAGAAGCGCAGACTTCCTGCTACTTGAGCTCTCATTATTAAAACCAATAAGGAAAAACGAACTGATGCTGGTCAACTCCCAAAAAAGGAACAGTGTAATTAAATTATCCGAAAGTACAAGCCCGAGCATAGCAGACATAAAGATGCCCAGATAAGCATAGAATCTATCCAGATATTGATGTCCTTTAAGATAGGAAGAAGTGTACCAAAACACAAGTGTTCCTATGCCGGAGATCATCAGAACAAAAAGCAGTGACAAGCCATCAACTACAAAGTCTAAATTCACACCAAATGACGGGATCCAGTTATAGGATGACCTTATAACTTCACCATCAGAAACTCTCTTTAGAAATTTAGCAAAATAAATAAATATAGATAAGGGTACGAGTGCCGAAAGCCAAGCCAGTTTTCCTTTTACAATTTTGTGTAAAAAGAGAATAGAAAATGAAAAAATAAAGCCTAAACAGACAAAAAGCAGCATAAAAATGACTTTGCTACAAATATAAAAGGATTTTCAGAAGTTTACTTTCAAAACCGTTATAGTCGTATAAAATTAAAGTTAAAATAAAAATCTGTTTTTTTATGGTTTGGAATGATTTTAGATGTTATAATTGTTTAAATTTTTAAATATGAAAAAAATATTTGTACTGATTTTTTTGGTGCTCATGAGCTGTGATGATGGCAAAAGGGTTTATATCGCAGATTCTTCAGGTATTCTGAATATGGTTAATATTATATCAGATAATGACCTCTGGGAGTCTCAACTGGGCGAGGAAGTAAGACTCCTTATGGCACAGGACGCAGAAGGTCTGCCGCAGAAGGAACCATTGTATAAGCTTAGACATATACCTACAAAAGCTTTTACAGATTTTGCAAAGAAGAACAGGACTTTTATCAAATTTAGTATTGGTGAAAAAAATAATATTGAAGTTGTAAGAGACAGCTTTGCAAGACCTCAGTTGGGTATTTTTATTGAAGGTAAATCAGAATCTGAATTGATAAATCTTTTTGAAGAAAACCATAAAAAGATATTTAGCGAAATCAACAGTACGGAAATCAAGGAAAAGTGGAGAAGGATTTCAAAATCTTTGGGTAATGTTGATGACTTTAAAGACAAGCTTGGGATTACCCTGAAATATCCTACGGCTTATCGTTATGCCAATCAGGATATAGAAGATTTTATCTGGTTAAGAAAAGATATCGAAAAAGGCAGCATGGAAATATTTGCCTATGAAGTTCCTGTTTCTGCTATTGAAAATGAAGAACCTGTAATTACAAACATTGTAAGGATAAGAGATTCTATTGGAAAAGCACATGTGCCAGGGCCACGTGACGGTACATATATGATCACTGAAGAAATCTATATGCCTTACCTTTATAAAACCAAGATAGATGGAAAGTTTACCTACGAAACTAAAGGCACATGGGTCGTTAAGGATGCTTTTATGGGCGGTCCGTTTTTGAATTATGCTATAAAAGATGAGCAAAATAACAGGTATGTTATGATTGAAGGCATCGTTTTTAAACCTACTGCAGAAAAGCGTAACAATGTATTTGAAATCGAAGCCATCGCCAAGTCGGTCAAATTTGAATGACCACCATTTTACTTCGTTCAAATTAAATTTTTCAAAAAAAAGTAAAAACATAAGCTAATATGGAATATTTCCTTAAATTTATGGATTATTTCCTTATTTGATCTTATGAAAGCAGAGTTATCAATTGAAGTACAGCGATTTAAGCAGGTGAGAGATGAACAAAATCTTACCCAAACAGAATTTGCCGAAGTGCTTGGCGTTAAAAATTCAACCGCAGATATCGAACGTGGCAGGACAAAATTATCTGGTCATGTCGTTATGCAACTCCTAAAGCAATACAATATTAATCCACTTTGGCTTTTTGGAGAAAGCCGGCAGAAGGAAATCGATTTATATAGGAATGATACGCTACCCAAAGTTGTCACAGTCAATAATGAGGGACAGGATAACATTTCTATGGTCAACCAAAAAGCTGCAGCAGGCTATCCGCATAATGTTCAGGATACGGAATGGTATAAAAATCTTCCTGCCCTCGACTTGCCTCTGCCCCAGTACAGGCATGCAACCTATCGGGGTTTTCAGGTAGAAGGCGACAGTATGTTACCACATTTCAGACCGGAAGATTGGGTGTTGGCAAAAGCCGTTGAAAACCTCAATTATGCCACAAACAACAAAGTTTATGTTATAGTCCTGTACGACTCTGTTTTGCTGAAAAAAATAGAAAAACAAAGTGATGAAAAATATTTGAAATTAATTTCAACAAACGAAATTTATCCGCCTTACACGATAGAGACAAAAGATATACAGGAACTATGGGAGGTGACAAGCAAACTGACTTTTAGCGTAAACGAACATTCAGAGAACAGTATCTTAAAGAAACTGGAAGCCTCAATGGAAGAGTTGAAATCACAATTAAATCAAGTTAAACTAAATTCATGAATTTTAAAGCCTTATTCGAATTCCTTGAGGACCTCAATCAGAACAATAATAAGGAATGGATGGATGACAACCGAAAAAGATACCATACCATCAGGGATGAATATCTTAAATGGTTAATGAAATTAGATGTTGAATTATCAGAAATAGATCCTGATTATTATCCTACGCCAAAAAAGAAGATACTTAATCGCATCAACAATAATTTGCTTTATCATCCCAATAAACCCATCTACAAAGATCATTTTGGGGCAGGCCTGGATAAAAGGCCAAAAACCAGCGATTTTTATATACATATTGGTATTAACGAATCATTCCTTGCAGGTGGATTTTACAAGCCGAAGTCCGATATTTTAAAAAGTATAAGAGACGCAATTGATTATAATGGAGAGGATTTAAAAGAAATCATCAATAAGCCTTCATTTAAAAAAACCTTTGGCGGGATGATGGATGATGATATGTTGAAAACCTCGCCTAAGGGTTATTCTCAAGAACATGAACATATTGATTTATTGAGGTATAAAAGTTTTGCCGTCATGCATAAAATCAGCAAAAAAGATATTTATGCTGATGATTTTAAGGTCCACATCAAAAAAGTTTACATGGAAATGCTACCATTCAGAAGATACCTGAACAAAGCGGTAAGCGTTTAGTTTTTGTCTTCCAGTTCAGATAACTTTTTTTTCTGAAATTTTCTGAGTTGGCTTATGATAAACATAGATGAAACAAGCACAATCAATGCAATTGCCAATATCGGATCGATCTCATCTGTGAAGGTTTTGTAAAGGGTGTAAATTAATATTACGAGCCAAATCAACATTATCATGTAAAAAATAGCTTTTAAGGTTTTTATTCTGGATTTTATGGTATTAATCTGATTTTCCATTATAAAATTTAATCAAGTTGTTTGTGCGGATGCTATAGTTTGTTCACCAAAGATAAGAATAAACTTAAAGGATTCCAGGAATCCTGTTTTTTAGAATATTTGAACAACATATAGATTAGTGCATCAGGCGAACTGACAAAATAAGACTGCTTGCAAATCGATTTCACAGACGATTTCAGTTCCTCATCTTCTGTCACAAAAACACTGATTACTTCTGCACCAAGTTCCTGAGCGGCTTTTAGCATAGGTACATCTGAGGCCGTGTCTCCGCATATCAGAACAGTGCGATTGTCAATATTTTCATTTAACTCCTGCATTATAAATTTTAAACCATGTCCCTTGTCAAATTCTTTTAGTTGATTGTCGTCCGATTTTACTTTTAACATGATCTCCAGATCTTGTCCGGTATCTTCGACGCCAAAGTAAACTTTTTCAGGATCTATTCTATCAACGATATTAAGAACATTTTGCTTAAGCTCCAGAGATTTATGTTGTGCGATTGAGTTGTTTTTATCTTGTCTGGCCAAAGTGATCTGCCCGAATTTTTGTTGATAACCAGAGCCAATATGTCTGAAGACAGAAAACTCTTGTTGATTTAGTAGCTTACTGATTTTTTGATTTAATTCATCTAATTTTTGCTGCTCGTTTTCTTTAATGGGTAAAGTATGGTTTTTACCATTTATGATAATTTCACGGCCTTTGCTTCCTGAAAGTATGTATTCGTTTTCCGGTTGAATAGAAACCTCTTTTAGGCCGTTATTAAGTAAAGGAGCTGAGGTGAGAATGAGACATCTGCCCTGAATAGTTTTTGAAAATTCAGACAAACTCAATGCATTGTAGATCGACTGAATGGAACTCAGGTATCTGCCACAATAATTAGAAACTGTACCATCCCTGTCTGTTATAAAATGTTCAAATTCATATTTCTTTAAAAAATTTAATCCATCATCTACCTCTTTCAAATAATTCGGGTGTATTTTAGTCATATGCTTTTTCAAAGCACGATGACCGTATTTTAAAAAAATATTGTCTTTTTTAAGTTCTCCAAGCTCGTAATCTAATTCTAAAAAAATGTCAGCTCCCTGACTACTTTGGAGTTTGTATTTGCCATTTTCTTTTGGAATATCTTCAATTGCGTGCTTGATGCGTTCAAGAGAAATTAAGTCTTTAATGCTTATACTTTCTGAGTTTAAAATGGAATTCAAAATATTAGTCCTTATTTTATGAAGTAATCTCATGTTTTCATAAAAATCTGTCAGTGTTTGTGTAGTGGTCAATTCTGAAATCATGGACTAAGTGTTTATATTGTTTTATTCAAAATACTTAACGAAAAACCAATCGATGTTATTTTTAATAAAATCATAAAAAATTAATATTATCATCATATTTTTGTGAAAATTAATGTAATACATAAAAATAACACATAAATGGTAAAAATATGTTCACCCTAAAATACACCAATTATGATGCTTAAATATTCAGTTTCAGATATATTTATAAATAAATTTGAATATCCGTAATTACACCTACTTTATTATATTTGTATGAATCACAGATAATTAAAGATATGAATTTATTTA
>CAJXVZ010000049.1 GCA_913062845.1 uncultured Psychroflexus sp. | reverse complement strand
ATATTTACATCTACAACCGGCGCAAAATTGATGTGAACACCCATCCTTTTGTTATGTTTTGCTATTTGTGTGGCTACTCTTTTTACAGTTTTATCATCTTTAATGGCACCGAGAGTCATATTCCATGGAAATGCATAGGTGGAATCCAGTCGCATCGCAAGACCCCATTCTGCATCCATTGCAATCATGAGAGGTGTTTTGCTTAGGGATTGGTATTTATTGGTAAGCTCGGCTTGTCTGTAGGGTCCACCTTTTGAAAAAATAATTCCGCCAATATGGTATTTTTCGATTAAATCTTCAATGTTTGAACGTGGTGATTCAGAAAATACATCGACCATAAAAAGCTGACCAATTTTTTCTTCCAGACTCATGTCGTAGTAAATACTGTCAACCCACTGCTTTTGTTTTAATGAATCATCAGTAATAAGAGGTTTGTATGAATAATTTTGAGCATTTGATAAAAAGCTGCTGAAGATTAAAAAAATATATAAGATGTATTTCATTTAATATTTATAAGAGTAGTGTAAAAGATTTGATCTCAATCCATAGAAAAACCTAACCTAACTTTAAGCAAGAAACTAAAAAACTGAAAAATTAAAACAGAAACCTTAACCTAGAGGAATCTTGCATGCCAGCTGTCCTTTAATGGAACTTCCCAAAATTCTTCGAATTCCTGCTTTGTGGATACCAAATTATTAAAGACAATGGTATTGGCATTCACTGCTTTTTGCTTTACCATATTTTTAAACTCAACCAATGGTTTAAACGCCAAATATTCACCGTGCTTGTAGGAAACGTTCATTTTATCCAGTAATTCTACATTGTACTCCTGTTCCAGACCCTGAATAAACCTGACCATTGTATCAATAGAACAACCGGATCCAGAGGATTGGTTCTCATCTACACTGATTACAATAAAACGTCTGTATTTTATAAGATATGAAGTTTTAAGAGACTGACCGTGCGCGACCCAGGCTTCTAAAAATGTTTCAATATCTTTAGAAATCTGTGCTATTTCACTCTCTGTAAAACTTCTGTTGCACTGATAAATCCATACTCTGGATGAGTCTGAAAGGCTGTTGAAATCTACTAACATTATTAAAAATTAATCATACAAATATAATGAAGATGCATGGTTATGTTATTGGGTTCTGTGATAAAGTTATTTAAAAATAATTACGCCCCTAACATCTTCAACATTTATCAGACCAATAAATCTTGAGTCATTGGAGTTGTGTCTGTTGTCTCCAAGAGTAAAAACTTTTCCCTCAGGAATAACAAGAGGCCCAAAATTGTCTCTGGTCCAGGTCTCGTTAAATTCATCTAATATATAAGGTTGTGAATTGAAATAACTTCTCTGGTTCTTGATTTTATACTTTTTTACAACACTGTCTTCAAGAGATATCAGATATAATGTGTCATTAATTTTTAAATTAACATCTTCATTATCAATTATTTGTTTTGGTATTCTTTTGTATTCAGATTTTGATATCTTATAATTGTGCTTTAATTCCAAATTTTCATCAAAGTTTTTACCATTTACAAAAAGCACAGAATTTTTCATTTCCAAAGTGTCCGATTCTAAGCCACAAAGTCGATGAACATAAAGTGACTTGCCAAAGTTAGGATCATCCCGTAAATAAGTTACAAAATCACCTCTTTCCGCACTCAATAGACCTGAAGTCAGGTAGTAGCTGTCAACCTTTAAACCAGGTTCATTGGCAGAGGTGACATTCTTAATAACTTTTATTACACCAAAGTCAGTCAAGTATTTATATAAAAGCAATATAGCAATAAGCACAGCAAAAACTATAAACAACCGCTTTTTAACCATTTGAGATCTCTGTGATATCTTTATAATGATAGAATTTTACCTGAGAAATATCCTTTTTTGATGCATGAACCATGGCCTTTGCCACATCTTTTGCCTGTATCGCTTTGTACTTTGATGGTAATAAAAATGAAAAAGTCTTCATCAACACCATAGCTACACGTTCTCCTAAACGAAACTCCTGTCTATCCCCAAGTAGTAAAGAAGGTCTGAAAATATGTAAATTTTTGTAGTCCAGGCTCGTGATTCGATCTTCAACTTCACCTTTCAATTTTGTGTAAAAATTTGAACTTTTGCTGTTTGCTCCCATAGATGAAACGAGCACAAAAGTCTCACAATTTCTTTCCAGACCAAATTTTGCAGCATTCACGGGAATGTTATAGTCTACTGCTCTGTATTTATCTTTATCCCCGTTTACTTTTTTATTGGTAGTACCAAGAGCACAAAAAATAATGCTTTCAGGCTCTATAGCATTGTTAAAAGCAATTTCATCATCAAAGTCAATGACAATCTCACTGACTTTTGGGTGTTTGATTTCTGTTTTTCTTCTTACGATAATGTTTATTGAAGACACCTTGGCATCCTCTATGAGTTCATTCAACACATGACCACCAATGAGTCCTGTAGCCCCAAGGAGTGTGGTTTTAAAGGTCTGCATGTTAAAGATCTCCGGCTTCTGCAATCATCTCGACCACGTCATAAACCTTAATGCTGTCCTGTTTTTCTTTGTTTTTTACACCATCGGTCATCATGGTATTACAGAACGGGCAACCTGCGGCTATGGCTTCTGGTTTGGTTTCCAGAGCTTCTTCCGTACGGTGAATATTAACTTCCTTATTGCCAGGTTCTGCGTCCTTAAACATTTGAGCGCCGCCAGCTCCACAACATAAACCACGACTTTTGCAACTCTTCATTTCTACGAGCTCAACATCTAGCTTTCTTAACAGCTCTCTCGGAGCTTCGTACTCGCCATTGGCTCTGCCAAGGTAACACGGATCGTGAAAAGTAATGCGTTTTCCTTTGAACTGACCGCCTTCGACTTTCAGTTTACCTTCATCTAAAAGTTTTTTAAGGAACTGCGTATGGTGCATCACCTCATAATTTCCACCAAGCGCAGGATATTCATTTTTTATAGTGTTGAAACAATGTGGGCAGGTTGTTACAATTTTTTTTATTTCGTAAGCATTTAATACTTCAATATTAGTAGCAGCCTGCATTTGGAACAAAAATTCATTACCAGCGCGTTTAGCAGGATCGCCTGTACAGCTCTCTTCAGTGCCAAGTACAGCAAAATCTACGCCTATGTTATTAAGTATCTTTACAAAGGCTTTGGTGATTTTTTTGGCTCTGTCGTCAAAGCTTCCAGCACAACCAACCCAAAATAAAACTTCAGGTTTTTTATCTTCTGCCATCATACTTGCCATGGTAGGCACTTTCAAATTTTCACTCATTTTTTATTCTTTAAAAACTTCAATGTTTACATTCTTCATAACCAGATCCGTAAATTTTCCTTTGTAGCGTGTTGCTTTAACCAGGTGATTGTCTATCCAATGGTAGTTACCACCACGTGGTTTACCCATTAAAAGGCTGTGGTATTTAAAGCCATGCTTTTTAAGCCACTCTTCGGTTACTTCACGATGGTCTTCGGTTCTGGAAGTAAAAAAACAAATGCGATGTCCTTTGTCATACCAGCGGTTTAGTGTGGCCAGCGCATCCGGAAAAGGTTCGCAGGTCGCCATGCGTTCCGGTTCCTCATTAGGCACGTCTTCAGTGACGGTTCCGTCTATATCTATAAGATAGTTTTTGATGTGTTTAGGTAACATCGGACTAAGATGTTTATCACCTTCAACGACATCTTTTAGTAAATCATCCTGATTTTGGTTTTCTGACATTTTTAAATATTTGTGGTTAGTTTTCGTTTATCCAGTTTAGCCTGTCTTGTTGATTATATGGCCATGGCGCTGCATTATTTTCAATATTGGTCATGGCGTTGTTAAGTTCCATTGGCGCAGCACTTTCCTCCATCACCAGATACTGACGCATTTCCATGATAATGGATAAGGGATCAATTCCCACCGGACAGGCTTCAACACAAGCATTGCATGTCGTACAGGCCCAAAGCTCTTCTCTGGTGATATAGTCATCCAGTAATTTTTTGCCGTCATCCTTAAATTCACCATTCTTATTAATATTTTCCCCTATTTCTTCAAGTCTGTCCCGGGTATCCATCATGATCTTTCTGGGTGAAAGTTTCTTTCCGGTTTGATTAGCAGGACATTCGGACGTACATCTACCACATTCTGTACAGGTATAAGCACTTAATAATTGAAACCAATTCAAATCGGTAGCATCACTGGCTCCAAATTTTTCAGGAACTTCGTCTGAAGCATCCTCCTCGGGCATAGCATATGGATCTGCATCCGGGTCCATCATCATTTTAACTTCTTTTGCCACCGTTTCGTTATGCGCAAATTGACCATTTGATGTCAGTTTTGAATAATATACATTTGGAAAAGCCAACAAAATATGCAGGTGCTTTGAATAGTATAAGTAATTTAAGAAGAAAAAGATGCCTAATATATGTGCCCACCAAGCGGTTCGCTCAATGGCTATAAGTGTTGAATTGGACAATCCATCGAAAAGCGGCAATAAATACTGACTTACCGGAAAGGCACCAGCTTCGGCATAACCTTCTGCCCCGTTCATTTGCAATTGATAATCTGTTGCATTCATGGTCAGGAATAAAACCATCAAAATAACTTCAAAATAAAGGATATTATTTGCATCATTTTTGGGCCATCCTTTCATCTCTTTTGACCAGAAGCGTTTAATTTTCATTATGTTTCGACGTGTCCAGAAAAATATTACGCTTATCAACACCAGTAATGCTAGTATCTCAAATGAACCTATAAGAAAATCGTAGACCGGCCCTATGAATGCAAAAAGACGATGGGTTCCAAATATACCGTCTAAGATAATCTCAAGGACTTCGATATTTATGATCACAAAGCCAACATAAATCAGAATATGTAAAAAACCTGCAATTGGTCTTGTTACCATCTTGGATTGACCTAAAGCTACTCTAATCATTTTGTTAAGTCTGGCCGGCTTGTTATCTGTTTTATCTACATCTTTACCAAGTAGTATATTTCGTCTTAAACGACCTACATTTCTGGCAAAAAACCATACAGAAAAGGCCAAAGCAACTATAAATAATATTTGAGGTATATATTCCATGTTATTTCTCTATTCGTCTTTATCTTCAGGTTCTTCATATTTTCTGTTCTTCTTTCCAAATACAGAAAAATGAACATATCGCTTAGGGTTTAATTTCATGTCCTGCAAGAGCTCCTCCAGTTGTTTTGTAGCTTTTTCCAAATTGACATACATTTTGTCATCATTGATGAGCATACCAAGGCTACCTTCTCCGGAATTTACTTTTTCTGCTATGCTGTTGAACTGAGCCAGGGATTTTTCTAAATCCTTTACGATCTTATTGAATTCAACCTGTGATAATGTATCGGCTATCTGGTTGAATTTGTCAGACATCTCCGAAACATTATTCAAGGAATTTTCAAAACTTTCAGTATTTCTTGCTAGTAAATTGTCAATCTGGGCGGCAGTAGAATTTAGATGATCTACAGTTTCATTAAATTTTAAAATACTGTTTTTCAATGATTTATTAGTGCTTTCATCCATAATGTAGTTTATGGAATTCAATAGTGTATCCACGCTGCTTACACCATCTTCTATTTTTTGTTGCAGTGGCGATAGTTTGTCGTTTACCAGTTCCAGCAGACCTACTTCAATTTTACCTTTAAGTGTGTCTCCTGACTTCGCCATTGTTTTATTCTCAAAATCAGGAACTATGGCCACAGATTTACCTCCAATAAGGTCTCCACCATATATTTCGGCAACACTGGACTTTGAAAAAGGATAATCATTTTTTATGTTCATTTCAGCGACAAGCTTAGCGTCTTCTCTGATTCTTATATCAATTACAGTTCCAACCTGTAAACCGTTTATGGTCACAGCAGAGGATTTGCTTAAACCCTCAACCTGGTCGTATACAGCGTAAAACGTTCTGGAATCTTCAAGTAAATTTTTACCTTTGAGGAAGTTATAACCAAAAATAAACAACGCAATCGCTGCAATGGCCATTAATCCTATTTTAAATTCTCGGGATATTTTCAAAATATAAATATTTAGTGTAAAAATAATTATTTGACTTGGGTTTCCAAGGCTTCTTGTATACTTATTTTTTGGTTGTTCAGATAAGCTACAATAAAAGCACCCTTGAAGCCTCTTGCCTTTGCTTCCAGGAGCTTGTTCTGTATTTCTTTATGAGAGTTGGACTCAGAGTAATAATATTTGAATAAATCTCCGACTTTTACCCTTTTGATAGGGTCTAATCCCTTGAAATTTGATGGACTTTCTTTTAATTTATTCTTTGAAGCTGCGATCTGAACGTGAAAAGTAGCTTTATAAAGATCATCTATGTTTTCATTTTTTGGGATATCAGACTCTGCGAAACTGACATTCGTAGAAGAGTTTTTATCCAGTGTATTCTTGTAGGCTATTATGGCATCACAAATCTGTTGTGCTAACTGTTCCTGCCCCTTTTTTGACTTTAAAAACAGATTTTCCTTTTTATTGGTAAGGAAGCCAAGTTCAACCAGAACACTTGGCATATAGGTTTCTCTTAAAACCAGAAAACCGGCTTGTTTTACACCTCGATTGTTTCTTTTAAGTTTGTTTGTGAAATTGTCCTGAATCTGGCTGGCTAATAAAATGCTTTGATCAAGATATTCTTCCTGCATTAAACTAAAACCAATATAAGATTCCGGTGACTTTGGATCAAAACCATCGTATTTCTCTTCATAATTTTCCTCAAGTTCGATGACCTGATTTTCCCGCATAGCAATCTCCAGGTTGTCCTGATTTCTGTGCAAACCCAAAACAAAGGTTTCGGTACCGTAAGGCCTGCTATTTCCTACGGCATTTGCATGTATTGATATAAAGAGATCTGCTTTTGCTTTATTGGCTATTGTTGCTCTTTCTCTCAATCCAATAAATACATCTGTTTTTCTGGTATATAAAAAATTGATGTCTTTTCTCTTCTCAAGCATTTTTCCTACAAGAAGAGAAACATTAAGCGCTACTTCTTTTTCCATTAAACCAAAACTGTAAGCGCCCGAGTCTTTTCCACCGTGACCGGCATCCAAAACCACTTTAAACGGCTTTAACTGTTGAGAAAAAGTATTATTCGGTATAAAAATTGCAAATAAGACAATAATTAAACTTAAGATAGGTTTGAAACCTGTAACCGGCCTGAAAATTGTTGTTTGCTTAAATTCTGATTTTTGTAATCTAATCATTTAATAATATGTAATTTTGGGGCTTTTTGAAAAAAGTATCTTTTAAAACAAAAATACAACTATATATCTTGCAAGCAAAGATACCATATATACTTTTGTGCTTATGCTTAATGTTGAGCTTTTCAATAAATGCACAAATAGAGCGTGATAGCCTGCCACCTGTTCCAGAACGATTGCAGAAAGATATTATTTCAACTCCTGATACACTTGGGCTTAAATCTAAAGATATTCTTCAACAATCAGCCGTAGTTGAGAATGATTCAGTCAAAAAAGATACTGTTAAAAATGCGCTGCTCACCGATATTATCAACAAGTCTGCTGAAGACTACATTAGAATGTCCAGAAAGGAAAATAAAATGTATTTGTATAACAATGCTAAAATTTCCTATGGAGAATACGAATTATCAGCCGGAAAAATAATACTGGATAATAATACCAATCAGGTATTTGCAGCCGGAATAAAAGATTCTACAGGATACACACAAAAACCCGTTTTTAAACAAGGGAGTCAGGAAGTGCGCCCTGATAGTATTTTCTTCAACCATAAAACAAAAAAAGCAATAGTTTATGGATCTAATACAGAAGATGGGGAACTCAATATATATGCAGAAGCCTCAAAAAGAGTAAACGATTCTGTTTACTATATGCAGAATGCGAAATTCACCACATCAGAAGATATCGAAAATCCGGAATATTATTTTCTTGCACGAAAGATCAAATTTGTTCCCGGAAAAAAGGTGGTTACTGGTCTGGTAAACATGTACATCGCAGATGTGCCAACACCTCTTGGTCTGCCCTTTGGTTTTTTCCCTCTTGCAGAAAAAAGATCATCCGGTTTTATTATACCGGCATTTGGAGATAACAGGAACAGAGGATTTGCCTTACAGAATGGTGGTTATTATTTTGCCATAAGTGATTATGTTGACCTTCAGGTCTTAGGAGACATATATGCCAATGGTAGTTATGGCTTAAGATTTGACTCTAATTATAACCTCAGGTATAAATTTAATGGCAGGGTAAGTCTGAGGTATGAAAAACTGTTTATAGAGGAGCGAGGTTTTCCTAATTTTCAGGAACAAAGCATTTTCAACTTCAACTGGTCCCACAATCAGGATACCAAGGCTAATCCAAGCTCGAGATTTTCAGCCTCTGTAAATCTGGGGTCGAGTGAATTCTTCAGACAATCTATTAATCAGGCGAACACCGGTAACAGACTAAACAACTCTTTAAATTCCTCTGTTTCTTACAGTAAAACAATTGAGGCCGGACCTGGAATGAACCTTAATGTTTCAGCAACCCATAATCAAAATACAAATACCGAAGTCATAAACATGACTTTACCAACCTTACAGTTCAGTATAAATCGTGTTTTCCCTTTTGAACCGAAATTCAGAGCAAAGAAAGGTGCTATTGAAAATATTAACCTTCAATACAATTTGAGAGGTGAAAACAGGATACAGACAACCGATTCCCTCTTCCTCAGGTCAGAGATGTTTGATGATATGAACAACGGTATTCAACATAGCATACCGATAACGACAAACTTTAAAATTCTTGAGCATTTTAGTGTTTCTGCCAGTGCAAATTATCAGGAAACATGGTTGTTTAAGACATTTAGACCATTTTTGGATGAAGAAACGCAAACCATACAGCGAGACACCATAAATGGCTTTGATTCCTACAGAACTTATAATGCAAGCATGAGTTTGGGAACAACGGTCTATGGTTTGTTTCCATTTGGGGACGACAAAAAGATAAAGGCTATCAGACATGTCATGCGGCCCAATGTGTCCTATAATATAAACCCCGGATTCGATCAATATTATGAAGACATAGTTATACCTGGAGTTGGCTCAGCTCCTGACCGCGTGAGACAGGTTTCCAGATTTGACGGAACCATGTTTGGGGCTCCAAATCCAAATTTTGCCAGCGGTATGTCTTTTTCATTGACCAATGACTTCGAAGCAAAAGTTAGAAAAAAGGATACCACGCTTACAGGAGACGAAGCCTACAAGAAAGTTAAGCTTCTTAATAACTTTGGTATAAGCGGGAACTACAATTTTGCAGCAGATTCTCTTAAACTTAGCCCTATTGCGTTGAGAGGAAATATTCCCTTGTTTGATTCTAAGCTCAGTATAAACCTTATCGGAACCTTGGACATGTATGCTTTGGATAGCAACAACCGAAGGATTAATACTTTGAATATAGATAACGGAGGAAGTTTATTTCGCCTAACCAGGGCAAACGTTAGTTTTGGATACAAATTTTCCAGTGAGGATTTTACAAAAAGTGAGGATGAAGATGAGGAAGATGAAGAAGATGACCTTGATAACAATACCTTTTTAAACGGAGGTCGAAGGGATGATTTGTTTGGTCAGGGTGATCCGTTGAATGACCAATTAACCCGAACGGCTGAAGAAGAAGAGCCTAAGGAAGACGACAACGAGTTTTACAATTACAAACCAAAATGGTCTTTGAATTTTCAATATGCCATGACTTATAATAATATAGCCAGACAAAATGAAATTTCCAGTCATTCCCTCATGTTTTCCGGAGATATAGAGTTATCACCCGGTTGGTCAGTTGGTGCTTCTTCAGGTTACGATTTTGTGAATCCAGGCTTTACGTTTACCCAATTGCGGTTTAATCGTGATTTAAAAAGCTGGACCATGAGTTTTAACTGGCAACCTATAGGTAATTTGAGATCCTGGTTTTTCTTCATAGGTATAAAATCAGGAATTTTCAGAGATATTAAATATGACAAGAACAGAGAACCAGACAGAACCCTCAACTAATTTTCAATACATCAAAAATGAAAAAAATTATAAATTCAGATAATGCACCAAAGCCTATTGGTCCTTATAATCAATCCGTTTACTTTAATGATTTGCTATTCACTTCAGGACAAATCGCTTTAGACCTTGACGGAAATCTGATCAATAATAATATAGAAAGTGAAACCCATCAGGTCTTTAAAAACTTGAAAGCCATACTGGAAGAAGCAGAATTAAGTTTTAAAGACGTCTTAAAGATAAGTATATTTCTTAAAGACATGAATGATTTTGACAAAGTAAATGCAGTTTATTCAACCTATTTTATGTCTGATACAGCACCAGCAAGAGAAACTGTACAGGTAGCAAAACTGCCAAAGGATGTGAATATTGAAATAAGTCTTATCGCCGGAAAATCCTAAAAAATGGTGTTGTCAAATTTAGACTGGATAATTATAATAGCCTTCTTTGTAATTAGTCTTTTAATTGGTGTTTACACTTTAAAATTCAGCAGTAAGGACTCAGCAAATTTTTTTCTTTCCGGTCGTAATATGCCCTGGTGGGTTTTGGGAATATCCATGGTTGCCACAACGTTTGCAGCTGATACGCCAGGACTGGTGGCAGGAATTATAAGAAAGGACGGCATAAGCGGTAACTGGGTATGGTGGAGTTTTTTGTTGACGGGAATGCTAACGGTATTTTTCTATTCAAAATTATGGCGAAGGACAGGAATTAAGACAGATCTGGAGTTTTATGAATTACGTTATAGTGGGAAAAGTGCTTCTTTTTTAAGAGGATTCAGAGCTTTGTATCTGGGTGTTTTTTTTAATGTCGTCATTATGGCTACAGTTTGCCTGGCCGCTATTAAAATAGGTCATGTTCTGTTTGGTTTTTCAGCTACTACTTCATTATTGATAGCTTGCTCGGTGACAGGTCTGTATTCGATGCTTGGTGGTCTTAAAGGTGTATTGATTACAGATTTTATTCAGTTTATCATAGCCATGACCGGAAGTATCTGGGCAACCATATATGTAGTGAACCTACCTGAAATTGGAGGGATAGAAAACCTGATAACTTCTGTAAATGTCCAGGATAAACTGGATTTGATACCGAGTTTTGATAGTCCGGATTTATTTGTACCACTCCTTATTGTTCCGCTAGCTGTACAATGGTGGAGCGTCTGGTATCCGGGTGCTGAACCTGGTGGTGGTGGCTATATCGTTCAAAGAATGCTTGCCTCAAAGTCTGAAAAAGATGCCACCATAGCTACTCTTTTCTTTAATGTTATGCACTATGCGATAAGACCCTGGCCTTGGATTATTATGGGTTTAGCCTCACTTATAATTTACCCTAATTTAATCGATTTACAACAAGCCTTTCCGGAATTGGACGAAAGTTTTGTGAAAAATGATCTTTCTTACGCAGCCATGCTGAAGCTGCTGCCAACAGGTTTGATAGGTATTGTAGTAACATCTTTGATAGCAGCATTTATGAGCACAATCTCAACCCATCTTAATTGGGGCAGTAGCTATGTGGTCAACGATTTTTACGTGAGGTTCATTAATCCAAAAGCATCCTCAAAGTTACAGGTTCTCGTGGGAAGGTTTTCAATCCTCATCATGATGATCTTGTCAGCACTTTTGGCCTTCGTACTGGAAGAAGCAAAAGATGCCTTTGACCTGCTACTTCAGATTGGTGCCGGAACAGGATTACTTTTCATTTTGAGGTGGTTTTGGTATAGAATTAATCCCTACAGTGAAATCACAGCTATGGTCGTTTCTTTTTTAATGGCTCTGGTTTTTTTCGTCAATAAAAAATCTGATTACAACTGGTTTGAGATCAAACAATATGAAGAATTGGTCCTTGGTGTAATCATTACCAGTATATCCTGGGTTTTGGTTAGCTTGTTGACTAAGCCAAGTAAAACACAAACATTGGAAAGGTTTAATGAAATTGCCTTTAAAAATGAATCAAAATTTAAAAATTTTGAATACAAGATTGTATCATTTTTGGCTTCAGTTCTTGGTGTGTATGCTTTATTGTTTGGTATTGGGCTACTTATTTTTTCCGATTTTTCGAGTGCTTTAATTTCTTTGATTGTGTTTGCTATATGCGCATTACTTGTTTTTAAGTTTTGGAAGAAAATCTAAGCATTCCAAATCTCCCAGGCTTTTTCGGCCTGAAACCTTAGCATGTCATAGCCATTGCAGATTTTCGCTCCCTGGTTACTGCCCTGAGCTAAAAACGTGGTTACCTTAGGGTTATATACCAAATCAAATAAAAAATGCTTATTCCCAATGTATTCATAAGGAATATTCGGAGATTCATGAATGTTTGGATGGGTTCCTAAAGGCGTACAATTCACGATCAGTTTATGACTTTCTATGATATCCTTATCTAATTGATCATAGGTTATTTGAAGATCATTTTTAGCGGATCTGCTTACAATCCTGTAATCTATGTCAAATGATTTCAAGCCACTACAAACAGCTTTAGATGCACCACCAGATCCCAGCACTAAGGCTTTCTGATGTTGTTTTTCCAGTAAAGGAAACAGAGACTTTATAAAACCATAAGCATCAGTATTGTATCCAATTAACTTTCCATTATCAAATTTAATGGTATTGACTGCACCAATACTTTTTGCATTATCATCTATGTTGTCAAGAAAATCAACTACAGATTGTTTATAAGGTATGGTAACATTCAAACCGCACAAATCCTTTTCCTTTTTAATGATCTCCTTTATTTTAGAAATATCATCGATATCAAAATTGACATAGGACGCATCAATATTATACTTTTCAAACTTCTTTGAAAAATAAGCTTTTGAAAAAGAGTAGTCAATATTTTTGCCTATCAGTCCATATTTACGCATGTTGTTTTTTTTCATTTTTCTCACCATAACCTGTAAAGAACAAAAATATTCTAAATCGGGCTAAAATAAAAATAATAGCTATTTAAGTTGGCAGAACACATCATCAGGCTCAAAAGCGATTATAACTTTAATTGATTATAACCAGAAACTTCTTCATTTGATCTAATTACAGCTTAAGTATTTACTTATGGGTAATTCTTAAAGCTATTATAGATCAAGGCTTCTTGTATGACAGTTTTTCCAGTAGTAGTATTAGGCTAAAACCTAAAACAGCCAGACTAACCGCATACCATACCTGCGGCTCACCATTAAAATCATACGGTAAAACAGATTTCTCACTCAAAATAATTTCCTTATCACGAATTATTTTTGTTTCCAATACATTTTTCCAGGGCCAAATCTTATTTAACGAACCAAATACAAAACCGGTAAGCAATGCTAAAGTAATATTTTCGTATTTTTTAAAAAGCCATTTTAGCAGCCTGGAAAAAGACAAGATTCCCAAAATTGCCCCTGCTCCTACAACAGAAATCACTTTTAGATCAAAATTGCTAACCGCCTCAAGAATTTGTTTATAAGCTCCTAAAAGCACGAGTATAAATGCCCCTGAAATTCCTGGCAGTATCATTGCACAGATGGCCAGAGCGCCACAAAGAAATAAATAAGCTAAACTCTGGGTTTCGCCTACAGGCGTCAGCGTCGTTATGAGATATGCCCCTAAAGCAGCGATTGTAAATACCACAAAGTGAACTATTTTCCAACGTGGAATTTGTTTTGCAATGTAAAGTACACTCGCCAAGACCAACCCAAAAAAGAAAGACCAAACCAGAACCGGATAATTGTCCAACAGAAATGACATTAATTTCATTAATGAAAATACACTAACAGCTATACCTGATAATAAAGCGAGTAAAAAGTTTCCATTAAGCTGGTTCCACATTTCAACAAAGCCATGCTTTTTCCACGTCTTTATTAAACCTAAATTTACATTGCTGATTGTCGTGACAAGTTCCTCATATATACCTGTAATAAAAGCTATTGTTCCACCGGAAACGCCTGGCACAACATCTGCGGCACCCATGGCCAGACCCTTTAAAGCAATTACAAAGTAATCTTTAAACCTTCTTTGAGCCATTAGATTTTATGTGTATTTCATTAAATTCTTTTGTAACCTTAAACGATGAAGTTTTCAAATCAAATTCCAAGTCATTCAGGCTTGCTTCTACATTATCTATTTCTATCATTCCAACTTCAAATGGCAATCCTATGATATTAATTTTTAATTTTTCATAAGAAGTGGTGTATTTGCCTAATTTATGTTGACTGATTACTAAATCATCTGCTTTTCCGTTGAGCTTAAAACTCCTGTAACTGTATCTTCCCTTCTGATAATCATAGCCATCCTGTGCATCTTCAAAAACACTTGAAGTTTCTTCACCGTATTTAAAGTAAACGTCAAGTTTCAATTCTTCTATTTCTTTTTCACCAACATACTGTTGAACGGGATAATGCGGAATAATTGCTCCTGCCTTAACGAAAACAGGAATGGTATCTATATCAGCATCTATCCATAATTCTTTTCCACCTGTAAATAGGGCATTATCCCAGAAATTGTACCACTCACCTCTTGGGATATACATCCTTCTGCCTTTAGAATTTGGCTCTAATATAGGGCATACCAAAATATGGTCTCCAAAAATAAACTCATCATTTCTAAAGTGAGTGAGATAGTCGTCCTGATCGTAATAAACCAGTGACTTAATCACGGGAATACCTTCCGTTGTATATTTATAGAATGCTGTATATAAATATGGCAAAAGTGTGTATCTTAACTCGATAAACTTTCTTGAAATATCTGTAGCCTCATCATCAAATGACCAGGGTTCCTGATCGCCGTGATGCCCACTTGAATGAGTTCTGCATAAGGGGTGGAAAACACCAAGCTGTATCCATCTTATGTAGAGTTCGCTACCCGGTTGTTCGGCAAAGCCACCGATATCTGAACCTGTAAAAGACATTCCGGAAAGACACATTCTTTGCACCTGATTGTTTGCAATCCATAAATGTTCCCATGTTGCAACGTTATCACCTGTCCATGAAGAGCCATAACGTTGAGCACCACTGAATGCAGACCTTGTAATTACAAATGGTCTTTTAGGGTATCCGTACTTCTTAACGCCTTCATAGGTTGCCCGTGCCATTTGTGTACCGTAAACGTTGTGTGCTTTTCTGTGACTACAAGGATTACCGTCATAATCGTGTCTTACATCGTCAGGGAAGGTTTTGTTAGGCACTTCCATTACGGCAGGCTCATTCATGTCGTTCCAAACGCCTTTAACGCCAATATCTGCAATGAGTTCCTTAAAGAGATCTTTCCACCAATCTCTAACTTCAGGATTGGTGTAGTCAGGGAAAACACATTCTCCCGGCCAAACTTTCCCTATCATATGAGGTCCGTCTGCACGTTTGCAGAAATAATCTTTCTCAAGACCTTGCTTATAGATGTCGTAATTATCGTCTATTTTGATGCCGGGATCAATAATTACAATGGTTTTAAAGCCATCTTCGGCCAATTCCCTGACCATTTTTTTTGGCTCCGGGAAATATTCATTATTCCAGGTAAAACATCTAAAGCCATCCATGTAGTCGATATCCAGATAAATACCATCACAAGGTATTTTTAAATCTCTGAATTTTGCGGCAACTTCTCTCACACGGCTTTCGGGATAGTAACTCCATTTACACTGGTGGTAACCCAATGCCCAAAGTGGTGGTAATTCTGCTAATCCGGTGAGATTAGTATAACTACTCACTACATTTTCCATCTTAGGCCCGTAAATAAAATAGTAATTCATTTCACCACCCTGAGCCCAAAAGCTGGTGACATCGTGTCTCTCGTGACAAAAATCAAAATAGGTCTTAAAAGAATTATCAAAGAAAATCCCATAAGCCTGAGTATCGTGAAGACCAACATAAAAAGGAACAGCTTTGTAAATAGGATCCTGGTCCTTTGAGAATGCATATTGATCTGTTGGCCAGTTTTGTACCCTTTTCCCCCTTAGATTACTTTGCATAGGCTTATCTCCCATGCCATAAAATGCTTCTTTCTTTTGAGTTTTTTTACTCATCTTAACGACACTGCCTCCCTTTTCATAAAATTCTTCATAATGAAATCCAATTTCATCTTCATTAATGAGTTGTCCGGATGTATCGTAGATCTTGTGCTGCAAGCTTTTCTTTTCTATTTTGCAAACCAACTTAGATGTAGTGACGATATAGTTATCAACATCCTCGGAAACCTCAAGATGATTATAACCTCTGATCGCTTGATCTGAAATGGCATAAGAAAAATCAGATTGAAGCTGTCCTCTTGTTCCAAACCTAAATCTTATAACACTATCTCTTATCACACTTAGCTCGAGTATGATATTATTCTGAGTTTTAAAATAAAGTTTATTGACGTTTTGACTGAATGAAATAACTTCATTAGGGAATTGATTCCCCATCTCATGCAATTCGGTATTTGTTATCATAATCTAATTTGGGTTATAAAATAGCTCCGCAAATATAAGCCTTGCCATTTTTATATAGCCTTAAAAATCAAAAATCCTAAGGGCGGTAAATCCAGACTTACCGAATATTCTTTACCGTGATGTGATTTCTTCTTAATGACAACATTATCGTTTTTGTAATATCCTGAACCATTGTACAATGTGTCGTCTGAATTCATCAAAAGCTTTAATTTTTTAGCTTTATCAATTCCAATTATGTAATTGTCTCTGGGTACTGGTGTGAAATTGCAAACTACAATTACCTTTTGATCATTTTCATCTTTTCTCATATAGGACAAGACCGAATTTTCAGAATCATTATAATCTATCCATTCAAATCCGTCAGGAGAAAACTGCAGTTCGTGTAAGGCCGATTCTTTTCTGTAAATTGTATTCAAATCTGCTATAAGTTTAGAAATTCCAGAATTCAATTTATTTTCAAGTAGATGCCAATCCAGGCTTTTCTGAAAATTCCACTCTTCGTATTGTCCGAATTCTCCACCCTGGAAAAGTAATTTAGCTCCTGGATGCGTAAACATATAGCCGTAAAGCAGCCTAAGGTTAGCAAATTTCTGCCATTGATCACCCGGCATTTTTTCAATCAGGGATTTTTTACCATACACCACTTCGTCGTGGGATAGCGGAAGCATAAAATTTTCAGTAAAGGCATAATTCATACTAAAGGTCAATTCGTTATGGTGATGCTTTCTGTATATTGATTCTTTGCTAAAATACTGTAGCGTATCGTGCATCCATCCCATCATCCATTTCATTCCAAATCCTAAACCTCCCAAAAACGTAGGCCTTGATACCATAGGGTAGCTTGTGGACTCTTCTGCTATGGTCTGAACATCAGGATAATTTTTGTATACCTCTTCATTAAATTCTTTAAGGAAAGTTACTGCTTCCAGGTATTCATTACCTCCGTAGATGTTCGGCTGCCACTCACCATCGTTTCTGGAATAATCTAGATAAAGCATTGAGGCAACGGCGTCAACTCTTAGACCATCTATATGATATTTGTCAAGCCAAAAAAGGGCATTGCTAATGAGAAATGCTTTTACTTCATTTCTTCCGTAATTGAAAATCAAAGATTTCCAGTCCGGATGATAACCTTTACTTCTATCCGGATGCTCATAAAGATGAGTGCCGTCAAAAAAGCCTAGTCCGTGAGCATCTTCAGGAAAGTGTGATGGTACCCAATCCAAAATGACACCGATATCATTTTTATGAAATTCTTCTACAAGTGTCATGAACTCTTCAGGATAACCAAATCTGGATGTCGGTGCAAAATATCCCGTAATCTGATAGCCCCAGCTGGGATCATAAGGATATTCCATAATTGGCATAAATTCAACATGGGTAAAATTATGTTGCTTTACATAGTCAACCAGATCCTTAGACAGCTCCAGATAACTTAAACTTCTGTCCTCTTCTACTATTTTCTTCCATGAACCCAGATGAACTTCATAAACAGAAAAGGGAGCTTTCACATCATTTTTTGCCTTTCTTTTTTTCATCCATACACCGTCTTTCCATTTCTTATCCAGCTTCCACACTACAGACGCTGTTTTTGGAGGGTGTTCACATCTTTTTGCGAACGGATCAGCTTTTTCTGTTTTTATGTCATTATTATGGGAGTGTATTTTATACTTATAAACATCACCCTGCTTTACTCCCGGAATAAAACCTTCCCAAATTCCACTCTCGTCCCATCTCACATTTAAGCTGTGTTCACCTTCAATCCAGTAATTAAAATCACCAATTACTGAAACTCTTTTGGCAGAAGGCGCCCAAACAGCAAAATAGGTCCCTTCAACGCCATCAAGAGTTAAAGGATGCGACCCTAATTTTTCATATAGCCTATAATGTTTTCCGGATTTAAATAACTCAATATCAAATTCTGAAAACAAACTATGTAACTGAACTTTATTCATTAAGATTATGTTTTAATATATTATAAATTCCTTTAAGCGGTATTACAGACCATCTTGGCCTTGCATTTAATTCGTAACCAAGTTCATAAATAGCCTTTTCTAAAAGACAATATTCAAGCAAAAACTCAATCTCTTTTATATATCCTATATTAAGATTATTGTTTTGAACCTTGTGAATATATGTATTTAAAAACACACCTACCATATGCGAGTAAATCACTTCTGCTGAATGGAATAGCTCCTCGAGAGGCTTTTTATAATTCTCCAGATTATTAAAAATTGTGGCATAAAGTGCATAATTAAAAGACCTGAACATTCCGGCTACGTCTTTTAACGGCGGCTGTTTTACTTTTCTGTCTCTGATGGTGCTCTCAGGTTCACCTTCAAAATCTATTATATAAAAGTCTCTCTTGTTCACCAAAACCTGACCTAAGTGGTAGTCACCGTGAAGTCTTATCCGTTCGCTTTTCAATTTTGTTTCATCAAAATCTAAAAACCTGGCTTTGACTTCTTTTTTATTTTCAAGAAGATAGTTTGCCATATCGAGCATGATGCCATCCAGTTTATGCAAATTATTTTCCAGCAAATTTATCCTGTTGTCCAACATATACATCAATCTGTTTTTCAACCATACTGTGTAGTCGTAATTATATGTTCTTGGTGTGAATGCTGTATTTATTCTTTCCATTCCCAGAGCAATATGCATTTCGGCTGTTCTGAGTGCAAGTTTTTGAACATCTTCAAAAATCTCCAAATCAAACCATTCCAGTATCTTAGAGTCTATCTGATTTAGCTCGATCTGTTTATACCTTGGAAGTATTTCCAGGTTTTTCACACTATAGTTATGTTTTGAAAGCTTTTCATATGATCTTTCAATATTTTTCACAAAATACTCCCAGGCATCACCCTGGTTATCGACCAATTCCTGCATCAAAGCCAGTGTCATGGTATTTTTATCACTGAATTTTAGTGTAATACTTCCACTATATCCGGGTGTATTGTTGAAATAACCATTATTGGTCAAAAATTTGCTTATTTCATAATCGGGGTTTTGATCGGTATAAACCCTTCTAAAAAACTTCAAAATGTATTTGTCGTTAAATACAATTGAAGTGTTGCTTTGTTCACCGCTTAAAAATCTTGAGCTTTCATAGCTGTGATCACTACATTTTCTGCCTCTTCTGTATTCTACAATTTCATATTTGTATTTATCGCCTTCAGCAATCTTGTTGAAGATCTGAGCTCTAAATGACTCTAGCAGGGTTGCATCTACAAGATAACTCCTTTCTCCGTTGAGATCCAGACGTGATATGATCTGGTAGTCAACGTAGTCCTTTTCTTTAACTAAACCAATAGGAAGAAAGTATTCCTGTACAAAGGCTTCTTTAAAATTCACTTCAAGAATGACTCCATAGAAAAGATCGTTATCGTTTTCAATTTTAAAATAGTTTAAAATATCAATATACTTTATGGCACTCGCTTTACCACCGTACCATCTCTGTTTTGTGATGTAATTTTCGAGAACATCACTGCAAAATTCACTTATAAATCTTTTGTTTTCAAACAGGTCCTTCCATTGGGTTTCGTATTTAAAAACATCATTTATATTGTCTTTATCTTTATCTTCTGACATCAATGTATTGTAATTTTTAAAATATGAAACGGTAAGGTTGGGTTGAGCTCTACATAATTCCATTCATCATACCAATTGTAGCTGTCATTCGTAATCAGGTCCAGTAAAGATATATGATGGCCTGGGTGCAGATTAAGTGATTCATAAGGAATTCTCATCATTCCTTTTTGTGTATAATACGGATCGAGGTTGACCACAATTAAAATCAGGTTTGTTCTTTCCTGATTCCATTTTACATATCCAATGAGTTTATCATTTTCAACATGGCAGAATTCTATGAGATTTGTCTGTTGCAGAGCAGCATTATCTTTTCTGAGAGAATTTATTTTTGTCATCAAATAAGTGATCTTATTTTCTAATTCCCAGTTCCAGTGACGTATTTCATATTTCTCAGAATTAAGATATTCCTCCTTACCAACTACTGGCTCAGTAACCATTTGTTCAAATACCGGCCCATAAACACCTGTATTACTGGAAAGTGTTGCTGCCAAAGCGTAACGGATAAGATGCATGGGTTCATTTGCTCCCTGTAAATGATAAGGGTTTATGTCCGGCGTATTAACCCAAAAATTTGGTCTGTAATACTCCTTCATGTTTGTTTTTGTCAGCTCATTTACATACTCGGTAAGTTCATTTTTACTTACTCTCCAGGTAAAATAGGTGTAAGATTGCGAATATCCCTGCTTAGCTAACTGCTGCATAACCTTAGGTCTGGAAAAAGCCTCCGATAAAAATAAAGTATCCGGATGTTTAGCTTTAATTTGAGTAATGAACCAGTTCCAAAAACGATAAGGTTTTGTGTGCGGATTATCTACTCTGAAGACTTTAATGCCCAAATCAGCCCAATACATACCAATACTTAAAAGCTCATCCCAAAGCGCATCAACTGCTTCACATTCAAAATTAAAATTAACAATATCCTGGTATTTTTTAGGAGGATTTTCAGCATATTGAATGCTGCCGTCAGGCCTGAACCTAAACCATTCAGGATGCTCCTCTAAATAAGGATGATCCGGAGCAGCCTGAAATGCGAGGTCCATTGCAATTTCAACACCTAGATCTTCAGCTTTTTTAATAAGAGCCTTGAAGTCATCGAGATTCCCTAATTCGGGATGAATACTTTTATGACCTCCATGTTTTGAACCTATAGCCCATGGTACGCCTGAGTCACCGGGTTCAGCATTTGTGGTATTGTTTTTACCCTTTCTGTTTTTCTCTCCGATGGGATGGATTGGAGGAAAATATAAAGTATCGAAACCCATTTTGGCAACACGAGGCAAAAGTCTTTCACAATCTTTAAATGTACCGTGTTGTCCTTTATGCTCACTTGCTGATCTAGGAAAAAATTCATACCAGGTACTAAATCTTGCTTTTTCCCTGTCAACGTAAATTTTAAAAATCTGGGTTGAACTTTCAAATTGTTTTAAAGGGAACTTTTCGAATAGTTGTTTTAATCTTTCTGATTTAGCCGCGTTGCAGGCATCATGATAATTGCTGTCATCTTGAAAAAGATTCAATACATTATTTAAGAAATGATTATCATCTTCATTTTTGTTATGCTTCAACAAGTGTTTAATATACTGCACACCTTCTAATAACTCGCCTCTGACGTAAGTTTCAGCAGCAATTTTTGCTGAAATGCCGTGATGCCAATTCAATGGATGATCTACCCAGGCATTGATTTTGTAGGTGTAGTAGCCTTGTTGAGTAACATTGAATAATCCTGAATATTTATCATTGACATCATGATGTAGCCTTATTGAGAAATGTTCATCTCCGGATTCATGAGATACTTCAACTTCAGCCTGAATTATATCATGCCCATCGTTAAAAATATCTGCCGTTAATAAAACATTTTCGTTAACAATTCTTTTGATAAAAAAATGACCACAATTTAATTGTGGCTCAACATTTTCTATTATGACGCGTTGCTGTTTGATCATTGAACTAAATTTGATGTTAAAATAATGCAATTTTTTATTGATTTGCAATTCTAACATAATTTTTTTTGATTCTACGTTATTGTACCAGTAAATATAAATTATTATATTGAGTAAAATTCCAAATTATGACGATTTTAAAA
>CAJXVZ010000048.1 GCA_913062845.1 uncultured Psychroflexus sp. | reverse complement strand
CGTGTTTTGTTGCCAGTTATTAGCTATAAAATCGGTTGTAGTAACCGGAGAAGATACCAATCTAAAGGCTCTATTGTTGGACATGTAGCGTTCAACGGTAAAATCTCCTGTTCCTGATAGTGTTCCGGTGAATTCGTCGAGTTGAGCAGAACCAGACGCATCGCTTTTAAAGGTAAAATTACCATTTACAGTTAAGTTATTAGAACCCATATCTAAAACATGAGAAGCTGTAATTCCTCCATCATTCATGGCTATGGCAGTAGTTGCAGTAAAATCATCAAAGAAATAGACATCACTTGAAGATGTTGTTCCATCTGCAGCATCATTGTTGACCCAAGAACCTCCATTGTATAATAAATAATCAAGTTCTCCCGGATTAGCGTTGCTAGAATTACCTGATGTAGAAAATTCTTGATTAAAAATATTTTGTATATCTCTAGATGAACCAACACCACTACCAGTATCATCTATTACTATTCCATCATCTGTATTCGCTGTTCCACCTTCTCTTAATCTCCATCTTCTCCCAGTTCCAAAAAAGTTATTAGAGTTTCCGCCATTATAAGATACCGAAGCATCTAGTGTTATCGAATATTCAGTATTAAACTCAGCTCGTGTTGCACCTCTGGCTACAATTAAAAATCCATATGCAGGTAAAGTAATATCGGTTTCTACTCCTGTGCTTTCATCTACTCCAAAATCAAAAGCATATTCAAATGAACCACCAGAAGATAATCTTATTAATTTAGATGTACTTAGATCAATAACATTACCTGTGTTATTGAATAATTCTAGATACTCAGCATTAAAATCACTACTCGCATCAACAATTTCAGTGATAAATACATCACCAGGTGTTGGAACAACAGGTGCTGAATCAATATCAAATGTATTAGAATTATAACTACCTAATGCATCAGTTGAATTATCAGTTGCTGTTAAAATTAAATTAGAACCTGTAGCAGTATGTTCAATATTTGAAAAAGTAACAATACCAATGACAGCATTCTCTGTTAAAGGTGTTGTCGATAGTGTGCCACTGGAAGTAATGCTTATAGATGCTGGATTATTGTAATCTACGTCAACGTTACCATTGGCATCAACATATGCAACCTCTACAGATGGTGACATGTTTGTGTTTATAAGACTTGTTGTTGGCTGTTGAACGAATGCTAATTCTGTAGCTGTAACAGTAGTAGTAAAATCTCCCGAATTAAAATCCCCTAAAAGAAATGTTGATGCAAAACCAGAGCCTGATGAATCTGCAGTAAAACCATGATCGTCTGCATCTACCATGAAAGATAGAATGGAATTATCAGTAATATTAGAAGTATTTAACTGGACGCTAAGTGTGACTTCTTTGGGAGTACTGTCGTCGATAGCTACTAGGTTTCCAGCAGGGATGTTGATATCGATATAATTATCTGTTATATCAACAGTTCCTAATGTAATATTACTACCATCATTTAATTGTACTGCTTGTATGGCATTAGTCCAGATTGCTGTATTTGTAGAATGCGGTTTTACCCTTACGTTTGTCACTATTGTATTTAAACCATCTGCTGTTCCTTGATCTTCAATAACAAATTCAAATACATCTGTAAAAGTAGTCGTTGTAGAGGCAATATTTACTCCTGAAATTTGAGTAGTTGGAGCATAAATTTCTGTATCTGTATCATTTGTATTTGATAATGTGCCAGAAATTTCAATATTATCTAGATAAATACCTTCATCAGCTGATGTCAAGTTTAAAAACTCGATTTCAATGTCAAGCGTAGAATTTCCTGATAATGGAATAGTTGCAGAAGAGAATGTTTCAAATTGATTACCAGAAACTGTACAACCGTGTTCTGATCCGGTCGTAAGAGCCGGTAATGTTGTAGACGCACCACATTCACCGTCTCCATCAAAGTTAGTATCAAGAGCAGCAGGACCATTAGAAGTATCTCCAGTTCCTTGATGCATTTGAACAGATAATAAATTTTGACTAGCACCACCATCAACAGAATAAGTAATATTCATTTCATCTGTGCTATCCCAGTCTTGAAAATGATGAGCAAGCAGATCTATAGTAAATATAAAATCAGAATAACCACTCACATTTATCTGATCTAATGTAATTGTTGCAGGTGTAGAATTAGTATCTTCTACAGCCCAGATAAATGTAGAATTTCCACCAATATTTGGGTTGGTTCTGTTGAAGACATCAGTAGACCCGCTACCTGAAGTTGCGGAGGCGGTGTAGCCAGAATTCAAGGTCTCAAAGTCTTGGGTATAAATTGTGGTCTGCCCAAAACTCAACCCCGTGCCCGAAAAAGCCAGGAGTCCAAATAAAATGAATTTTTTGTAAAGTGTTTTCATAATTTTTTGTAAATAATTGGAAAGCAAATTTAATTAAAAACCACTTTTATAAAAAGTATACATATTATCATATTGTTAATTACCTTGTTTATCGTTATCAACGAAAAGTATTTATAATGAAGTTTATTTAAGGTTTTCAGGGAAAGCTAAGGTGTCCAGACCAAATACCACAGGCATAAAAAAGTACACCAAGACTGTAATGACAATGATTGACAGTACATTCATTAAAAAGCCTTTTTTGGCCATGTCTGACACTTTAAGATAGCCCGAACCAAACACAATGGCATTAGGTGGTGTCGCTACCGGCAGCATAAAAGCACATGAGGCTGAAAGTGTCACCGCGATCATGATCAAAAAAGGATGCATGTCAAAACTTAAGGCTACTGGAGAGAGAATGGGTAACAGCATTGCCGTGGTGGCCAGGTTGGAAGTGACTTCAGTTAAAAAATTCACCATGGCGGCAACAATCAGCACAAAAACAATGATGCTCACACCTTCAAATACTGTAATTTTTGAAGCGATCCAGTTGGCTAAGCCCGTATCGGTAAAGCCTTTGGCCAAGGCCATGCCACCACCAAACAATATAATGATACCCCAGGGTATTTTTACGGCTTCTTCCCAGGTCAGTAGTTTTTTGCCTTTGCCTTGTTTTGATGGAATCAAAAACAGCAGAATAGCGGCGGCATTGGCAATAATGGTATCGTCTAATGCCGGAATCATTTTTTGAAGTAAACCCCTGAATATCCAGCCAAATGCAGCCAATAAAAAGACCAGGCCTACCATTCTTTCCTCGTATGAAAGTTTGCCCAGTTTTTTGATCATTTGATTGATCTGCTCTTTACCACCTGAGAATTTAAGACCTTTCAGCTGAAAAGCAAAAATAGTCAGGTATTTCCAGCAAACGAACAAAAGCAGAACAGAAATCGGTAAGGCAAAGGTCATCCATTCAAAAAAACCGATTTTAGTCCCGTAGAGGCTTTCTAAAACACCGGCCAGGACAAGATTTGGCGGTGTGCCGATCAACGTGGCGATACCGCCGATGGACGCACTGTAAGCAATAGACAACATCAATGCTTTTGAAAAATAATTGACTTGTTTATCTTTAGTGTCGTTCTGCTCATTAATTTGATTGTTAATCGCGATGGCAATGGGCAGCATCATTACGGTTGTCGCCGTATTGGATATCCACATCGATAAAAAGGCAGTGGCGATCATAAATCCAAGGATCAAAAAAGAAGCTTTAGAGCCTATGGTTTTAATGATGTACAAGGCTATGCGCTTGTGCAAATTCCAACGCTCTATAGCTACTGCCAGAATAAAACCGCCTAAATACAAGAACACAAATTTATGTCCGTATTGTGCTGTGGTCTCTCCCAGATCCAGCACTCCAAAAAGCGGAAACAAGATGATGGGTAAAAGGGCAGTAACGGCAATAGGTACGACTTCAAAAACCCACCAGATCGCCATCCAGACGGTAATTCCCATCAGCATAAAACCTTCCTGGCTTAATCCTTTTGGTGGTTCTGCCAATTGAAAAAGCACGAATGCCAAAGGCCCTAAAAGTTTAATTACAAAGATTCTGGTTTTGGGCAAAACTTTTATTTTCAGATAAATTTAGAAATAAAAACTTTAAAATAAGGCCTAAAAAGGTGAAGTAAAAGTTTTTAACCTTTTGAAATTTTTGGTTTTGATTTATTCAATATTGCCAATGTTTCAATCGTAAATCAAATCAATTAATTAAATAAATTGCATAAATAATATTAATACATTTATGTAAATACTTTTATAGCAATAAAATTGAAGTTAACCCATTTAATCAATTAATAATCTGTATATCATTTATTTATGTACAAATGTTGTCAATTTCAAGGAAATACTAAAAGTTGATTTTTGTCATAATTCAGACCTCTCTTTAATACTACTTTTACACCATCGTTTTTTCACAAGCTTAAGGTCTCAATCGGACTTGACTAATTTGTTAAAACTAAAATTTAAGATGATTAACATCAAAGAAAAATAAATAACCAACAAATCAAAAAATCATGCAAACAAAAGAATTAAAGCAGGAATTGCCCACAGGAAATATAGAAGAGCTCAAGGAGTTACTGGCGGTCGCACCAAGTGTTACCGTTGCTAAAAATATCGATGAGCTTGTGGATCTGGCCGTTGGCGGTCCATCGGAAGATTATAAACAGGTTCGGTTTGACCTGCCGGATGGTACAAACTATCATGAAGTTGATGTCATGAGGGTAAAAAACGGTATAGCAGCAAATTATACCGAGACCTATATGAGAAGAAGAGATCCCGATTGTATGGTCATTGCCGATGATCAACCAACCGACAAGCCAACTTACGAAAGCAGGTTCGGTAAAAGTTTCGATAATCTTAGAGAAGAATCCTTTGACTGGCTTAAAACTCAGGATTTGGCCATGTTTTATTTTCATGCCGGTAAAGAAGGTATGGGATATAATGCCGTTGCAGTAGTTCCGGCTAACTGTGGTTTCTTTGCCATGGGTCTCGCATTACTTCAGGGGATACTGGATTATACCACACTGCCCGAAAATTTCTCACCGGAAGCTGTAATTTACGTGGCACCACCTTTCAGACATACGCATTTTGAAGGTAGTCAGGTTGTTGTACATAACCGAATACCTGGGAAGTATGAAATGTTCTCTTACAACCTGTATCCCGGACCAAGTGCTAAAAAAGGGGTTTATGGCATGTTGATTGGAAAAGGTGAAGACGAAGGTTGGGTTACAGCACATTGTTCTGCTGTACGAATTACCACGCCATATGATAATGTGGTTACACTTATGCACGAAGGTGCAAGTGGAGGCGGTAAAAGTGAAATGCTTCAACAACCACACCGACTTGCCAATGGTAAATTACGTTTAGGGAAAAATATTTTCACCAATGAGGAATTCAGCCTGGAACTTCCAAGAACCTGCGACCTGAGTCCTGTAACGGATGACATGGCCTTATGCCATCCAAATCTACAGAAAGATGCCAAAAAATTATGGCTTGAAGATGCAGAAGACGCATGGTTTGTGAGGGTAGATCATATTAAAGAGTACGGAACGGATATCACGCTTGAAAAGATCACAGCCCAGTCCAAAAAACCACTTTTGTTTCTTAATATTAATGCCGTACCGGGAGGAACAGCGCTGATCTGGGACCATATTGAAGATGAGCCGGGAGTACCTTGTCCTAACCCAAGGGTGATTTTACCAAGAGATACTGTGCCTGAGGTCTACTCAGACCCGATCAGAATCGACATAAGAAGTATTGGTCTAAGAACACCGCCTTGTAGTAAAGAAAAACCAAACTACGGTATTGTAGGATTAATGCACGTCTTGCCACCGGCATTGGCATGGTTATGGCGTTTGGTTGCACCGAGAGGTCACGCCAATCCAAGTATTATTCAGACAGATGGTATAAGCAGTGAAGGTGTAGGCAGTTACTGGCCATTTGCTACCGGTAAAAAGGTCAAGCAAGCTAATCTTTTACTCGAACAAATCAGGAATACGCCCGGAGTAAAGTATATTTTAACGCCTAATCAGCATATCGGCGCCTGGGAAACCAGTTTTATGCCACAGTGGATCAGTCGTGAATTCTTAGCCCGTCGAGGTAATGCTAATTTTAATGATGAACAAATAAGTCCATCCAGGTGTAGTCTTTTGGGTTACAGTTTGAATTCTATGAAAGTTGAAGGCGTAAGGGTTTCCAGAAGATTCCTTAAAGTCGAAAGACAGGAAGAAGTTGGACCTGAAGCTTACGATCAGGGTGCTGAGATGTTGTATGATTTCTTTGTTAAAACATTAGCACAATTTCAGGATGAAAACCTCGATCCTTTAGGTCAGAAGATCATAGAATGTTGCCTGAATCGTGGAACAGTTGAAGATTATGAAAGAATTTTTAATGAGCACAAATAATTTGAATTAGCCATTTTAATTAACATACAGTTCTCATAGTAAAAGCCGATAGCTAAAATTTAGTTATCGGTTTTTATTAAATTTAAACTTCTTAAAATTTCTACTACATTTTAAACCTTATGATCAAAAAACACTCTAAAATATTGTAGTTTTATTCAAATTCTCATTTTATGCGATACAATTTATTTTTTCTAAGTATTCTGTTTGCTTTTCAGGCACAAGCCCAATCCGTTATAATGCAGCCATCCATTTCACCGGATGGCAATCATCTGGCTTTTAGTTTTCAGGGAGATATCTGGGTAAGTGATATTTCAGGAGAGAACCCTAAAAGACTGACAATTCATGAGGCTTATGAGGCTTCACCTGTTTGGTCCGGAGATGGAAAAAGCCTGATTTTCTCAAGTGATAGATTTGGAAATTCTGATCTGTTTAAAACACCTGTTGATGGTGGTACGCCAACCCGATTAACCTATCATTCTGCGGGAGATTCTCCGTATAGTGTAACATCATTCGGAGATATTCTGTTTACAACGGCCAGAAACTACAGACAAGTAGAACGAGAAGCTGAAATCTTTGTTTTAGAGGATGGCGCTTCAACTGAAAAACGCTTTTTGGACGCTTTAGGTTTTGACCCGGTGACATCGCCAGATGGCAATAAAATTGCTTTTGTCAGAGGTACCTGTCGCATAGACAGAGAAGCCTATAATGGTCCTGCTAATCGCGACGTTTGGGTGTTTGATAAAAAAACTGAAGAATATACCCAAATCACAAAACATGGCACCAACGATTTTAATCCGCATTGGCTTGACAATGATAATCTTGTATTTATCTCAGGACGAAGCGGTCGTTATAATATTCACACCTCTGACCTGAACGGGAATATTACTCAGCTTACGGATCAGGAAGACTTTGGAATCATCAACTTTTCAGTAAGTCCGCAGAGCAATACCATAGCCTTTCAAACTGCCAGACAATCATACACATTTGACGTAAACACAAAACAAGCAAAACCTATCAATATTCTCATCAACAGCGATTATCGATTTGATCCTGTGGTTAAGGAAAATATGCGAAACAGCGTTGATGAATTTGCCGTTTCACCAAACGCTAAGTTCATTGCTTACATTAACAGAGGTGAGTTATTTGTTACCCGAAATGATAAAGAAGACGATAAGGCGGTAAGATTAACAGACGGCCCTGCACGCGAGTCCAATCCGGTCTGGCTTAATGATTCTGTGGTTTTGTTTATTTCAGATATTGAAGGTCAAAATGATTTGTATGCCGTGCATTCAACTGATGAAAATGAAACAGATCTGTTTTATTCATTCAAAAGAGAGATCAACCGCCTTACCAAAACCAAAGATGAGGAATCCAACCCGGTTGTCAGCCCTGATGGCAAAAAGATCACTCTTGAAATTGGAAGAGGAGGATTGAAGGTATTTGACATTGATGAAAAGGGAAAATTAAGTAATGCTACAACGCTTTTAGACGGCTGGGATTCGCCGAGTGGTTTAACCTGGTCGCCGGATAGCAAATGGTTAGCATACAGTAAATCAGATCTGAACTTCAATGAAGATATTTTTATTCATGCCGCAGATAATTCTCAGGACCCGGTAAATGTGAGCATGCATCCCAAAGGAGATTATAACCCTGTTTGGAGTAAAGATGGAAGTAAATTGGGTTTTGTTTCTGAAAGAAATAACGGTGATAATGACATATGGTTTGCCTGGCTGAAAAAAGAAGACTGGGAAAAGTCGAGAGCACAATGGACAAGAGCCGAAAAGGAAGAAGGCGATAAAAGCAAAAAAGACAAGAAAGACGAAGATGATGACGAAGACGAGAAGGAAAAAGATTCAAATGATATAGAGATAGATTTTGATAGAATTTATCAAAGGTTAGAACAGGTCACCCGTTATACCGGAGGAGAATCAGACTTTTCGTTTGATGCCAAAGGTGAACATATTTATTTTACCAATGGCGGTGTAAGCCGAAAAAATTACGATATCGACAGAAGTTTGTTCAAGATCAAGTGGGATGGCAGCGATAAGAAAGAAATCAAAGGCGGTTCGAATACCTATGGATTACAAAAATATCCAGTTAAAGGTAAAATATATCTGATGTCTCGTGGTGGCCAGATCACTGCTTTAAATACGAAATCGGATAAGTTGGAAAAGCTTCCGGTTAGGTCTGAAGTGAAAATCAGATACAAAGACGAGCTCAATCAGATTTTTGAAGAAGGCTGGAGAATACTGAACGCCGGTTTTTACGATCCGGAGTTTCACGGCCAGGATTGGGATAAGCTGAAAAAGAAATATAAGCCCTTAGCCCTGAATGCTTCAACTAAAGAAGATTTCAGAACCATGTTCAACCTGATGCTGGGACAGCTTAATGCTTCACATATGGGCATGTATGGCGGAAACGACCAAAAAGACACCCAGCGGGAGTCTACCGGTTTGCTTGGTGTTGAAGGTGAATTGGTAAATAAAGGCTTTAAAATCACCCGCATCGTATACGACAGTCCGGCTGACAAGACCGAAAGTCAATTGGAGGTTGGAGATGTCATCAAGTCTGTCAATGGAAATGCTATTGAAAAAGACCATAACTTCTTTGCTCATCTCGAAGGCTCAGCCAATGAGCGCACCCTTATTGGTATAGAGCGTGATGGAAAAGATAAAGAAGTCATCATTTGGCCTACATTTTCTTTACGTACTGAATTGTATAACGAATGGGTGGAAGACCGCAGAAAATTAGTTGAAAAATACTCAAACGGGAAGCTGGGCTATTTGCATATTCAGGGAATGAACTGGACCTCTTTTGAGCGTTTTGAACGTGAATTGATGGCAGCAGGCTATGGCAAAGATGGTATTGTGATCGATGTGCGCTACAATGGCGGTGGCTGGACTACAGATTATCTAATGGCTGTACTTAATGTAGATCAGCATGCTTACACCATCCCTCGTGGTGCGGCCAAAAGCCTTGATGAGCATAAGCAATACAAAGAGAATTATCCTTTTGGAGAGCGTTTACCATTGGCCTCATGGACGAAACCATCAATAGCCTTGTGTAACCAGAATTCTTATTCTAATGCAGAGATTTTTTCACATGCTTATAAAACCCTTGATATCGGGACTTTAGTAGGTATACCAACATTTGGGGCAGTGATTTCTACAGGAGGCGCTCGTTTGCAGGACGGTTCATTGGTCCGCTTACCATTCAGAGCATGGTACGTCAAAGCTACTGAAGAAAATATGGAAAATGGTCCTGCAGTTCCGGATATTATTGTTGAAAACCCACCAGCCTACAAGGCTAAAAACATAGATCCTCAGCTCAAAAGAGCCGTTGATGAACTGCTTGGGCAGATATAGTGCAAACCGAGCTGGATTGATCTTCGTTTCATCAAAATAAATTGATCAGGAGATCAATTCAGCTTCAAAACAATTTTGAAAATGTTTTTTCAATTTTGTTTTGACATCAGCTTCATCAACTTTTGGCATTCCGAGTTCTACATTTAAAGAGGTGACGGACTTATCCTTTATGCCACAGGGTATGATATTGTCAAAATACCCTAAATCAGCATTTACATTAAACGCAAAACCATGCATGGTTACCCATCGGGAAGCTCTCACGCCCATGGCACAAATCTTCCGGGCAAAAGGTGTGCCTACATCAAGCCAAACACCGGTTTCACCTTTGCTGCGCTCAGCGTCCAGGCCATATTCTTTTAGGGTTAATATGATGACTTCTTCCAGCGTGCGCAAGTATTTATGAATGTCCGTAAAAAAATTATCCAGATCTAAAATGGGATAACCTACAACCTGACCGGGACCATGATAAGTAATGTCGCCGCCTCGATTAATCTTATAATAAGTTGCCTTTTTGGCTTTGAGTTGCTCCTCATTCAATAGTAAATTACTAATGTCTCCGCTTTTACCTAATGTATAAACATGGGGATGCTCTACAAAAAGCAGGTAATTTGGTGTTGGAAGTTCCAGATTTTGTCTCCGGTTTTTAATTTTTAAAGATAATATCTCATCAAAAAGTTTTTCCTGATAATCCCAGCATTCTTTGTAAT
The DNA here is from genome assembly GCA_913062845.1 of uncultured Psychroflexus sp. GTDB lineage: Bacteria > Bacteroidota > Bacteroidia > Flavobacteriales > Flavobacteriaceae > Psychroflexus. The sequence continues at coordinate 11,817 of CAJXVZ010000048.1, read as the reverse complement.
CTCTGTTTCCCAGATCTTGAAAATTTACCTTTTTATTCATGTTGCAAAAGTACAAAATAAAAAACGGAGAAATATTCATTGGGCTTTGGTCTCTGGTAAAAATCTGCAACCGGCATCAGAATATTTCAATCAAAAAAATCGTTTATTTGTAAAAAAATAGTTTTGAAGAAGCTGCAGGAATTTCTTTATATTCTTTTCGTCATTGCTTTTATCTATGGATGTGCAAAAATTGGTCGTCCCGATGGAGGCCCAATTGATGAAGAACCGCCAAAGTTTGTGTCCTCCAATCCTGAAAATTACTCGATCCTGTTTGATAAGGAGGAAATAAAAATTCAGTTTGATGAATTTGTCAAACTAAATAATCCCAGACAACAAATCATATTTTCACCACCAATATTACCGAGACCCGAGCTTTCTCCAATGGGCGTAGCTTCTAAGGAAGTTAAAATCAAACTTCCCTTAGATTCACTGGAGAACAACACAACTTACACCATAAATTTCGGTCAAAGTATAGAAGACAATAATGAAGGGAATCCTTTACCCTTTTTCAAATATGTTTTTTCGACAGGTGACTATCTGGATTCTTTGAAACTGGAAGGGAAGATTAACGATATGTTTTATCGCGAAACGCCTGAATTTGTTAGCCTATTGCTTTATGAAAAGGACAGTCTTTACACAGATTCTATTGTATTTAAGGAAACACCAACTTATGTTTCTTACGCTATGGACTCTACGAGAAGTTTTACTTTAGAAAATATGAAAGCCGGAACTTATAAGCTGATTGCGCTCGAGGATAAAAACAATGATTATAAATTCAATCCCGGAAGAGAGAAAATAGGATTTGTTGACGAGTTTATAGAATTGCCAACTGAGATAGGTTACATCATAAATATCTTTGACACTTATAAGGATTTTAAAGCCGTACGGCCGAAACAAATTTCAAAGCACCACTTGATTTTTGGTTACGAGGGTCGTCTGGATTCTGCTGATTATAAGATAGATTTGCTGACAAAAGTTTCTGATACATTCAATTACAGAATAACCAAGCGCAGGGACGCCGATACTTTGGATTATTGGTTTAAGCCTTATCCAGAAACCGACAGTCTTATTTTTTCATTTCAACATAAAGCTGAAAATGACAGTTTGATTGTGAAAATAAAAGACATGGAAAAGGATTCACTTCAGATAGAAACAAAGCCAAAATCAAGTATAGGATTTTCAGAGAACGTTTACGTTCGGGCTAATCTGCCTATTGAGAGCATAGATACAACGAAGATTGAGCTTATTGATAAAGACTCAGTGAAGGTGAATTTTCAAACCAGATTGAATAAGTTTCAAAATCAACTTGAAATTTCTTTTCAAAAGGAAGAAAATGCCAATTATAATATGACATTTTATCCAGAGTTCATTTCGGATTTTTATGACAACACCAATGACACTATAAATTTGAGACTGAGGACCAAATCAAGAGCAGATTTTAGCACACTGGATTTGACTATTTCTAACCTTGATCGCTATCCTGCCATTGTTCAATTGGTGGATGAGGATGAAAAGGTTGAAAAATCTGTCGTTTTGACCAGCAGTAACAAATATTTATTTGAATTCGTTAATCCGGGTAAGTACTTTGTCAAGGTCATTTATGATGATAACAATAACGGCGTCTGGGATTCCGGCGATTACCTCAAAGGTATTCAACCTGAAGAAGTAAAATATGCTAAGGTAAAAAATGAGCTCAGGGCCAACTGGGATATCATTGAAAGCGTAAGATTAAAGTAACCTGAAATTATCTCTGTCTTTTAAAAACCCTAATTTTTTGCGGGTATTCAAGATATGTTGTTTTGACAGAGACCTGGTTTCTACAAAAGCCTCTTCATATAAATCAGTCGATATTTTTTCACCCAGGGCATCATAAATGGCAGAATGTCCTATATAAGGAAAATCGTTTCCGTCCTTGCCAATTCTGTTTACCCCAATGCAATAACTCATATTTTCGATAGCTCTTGCCTTTAGTAAAGCGTCCCAGGCTGCTACTCTTTTTTCCGGCCAGTTTGCGACATAGAGCAAAAGATCATATTCTTCAGTATTTCTTGCCCAAACCGGGAATCGAAGGTCATAACAAATCAACGGGCAGATCTTCCAGCCCTTGTAATCAACAATTATTCTTTTATCACCCGGACTGTAATGTTTATGTTCTTTTGCGAGCGTAAACAGGTGCTTTTTGTCATAAGTTGTAAAATTACCATCAGGAGTTACAAAGTATAAACGGTTGTAATAATTTCCATTTTCCTTGACGATAACACTACCGGTAACAGCAGCTTGCGTATTGTTGGCATGAGCTCTTAGCCATTTAAGAGTTTCGCCTTCCGGCGTATCGAATAAATTTTCAGCATTCATGCTAAAACCAGTGCTAAACATTTCCGGTAATAAGATCAAATCTGTTTTAACTTCTATCGAGCTGATCAATTCGTCAAAATGACTGAAATTTTTAGTCTTGTTTTCCCATGTCAGATCCGATTGAATGATAGAAACTTTCAGTTCGCCTGTATTCATTTGTTTTTGCATTTTTAAAGTCAATCAAATATAAAATTTATTTCTCTGCTTAAAGGTCATCTTATTGTTAAGCTCAAAGAAAAAATGTCAGTATATAATAATTTGGTCGTAAATTTGCTGTAGGAATTTCGAAGTACAAGGTGCAAATTGCAAAGTACAAAGCTGGAACTAAATAAAAACAGAAAAAAATGATGACATATTATATCTTAATCGGAGGCATTATGCTGGTGAGTGTTATTGTAAGTCAAACGCTCAAGTCAAAATTTAAAAAGTATTCAAAACTGAGACTGGAAAACGGAATGAGCGGAGCTGAAATAGCCCGCAAAATGCTTGCAGACCATGGCATTACCGATGTTGAGGTGATCTCTACGCCGGGACGACTGACAGATCATTACGATCCTACTAAAAAAACGGTTAATTTAAGTGAAGCTGTTTACAATCAAAGAAATGCTGCGGCTGCAGCAGTATCTGCACACGAAGTTGGTCATGCAGTTCAACATGCAAAGGCTTACAGCTGGTTGGAAATGAGAAGTAAACTTGTACCCGTTGTCAGCGTTGCCTCTTCATACAGCCAATGGGTGATTTTTGGAGGTATTATCTTAATGGGAATAGTTGGAGCAGGTGTCGGTCAAATGGTTTTACTTGCAGGAATTATCATGTTTGCCATGGGTACCTTGTTCAGTTTTATTACATTACCAGTTGAATATGACGCCAGTAATCGTGCTTTGGCATGGTTGAAAGACAATGCCATCGTCACACCCGATGAGTACAAGCAATCGGAAGATGCCTTAAAATGGGCGGCAAGAACCTATGTAGTTGCTGCAATTGGCTCTCTTGCTACTTTATTGTACTTTATCATGATTTATCTGGGCAGAGATTAAAACTTTATGATCAAAAACGATTTATTTCTACGTGCTTTAAAAGGAGAAACCGTACAACGTCCACCCGTTTGGATGATGCGTCAGGCAGGCAGATACCTGCCTGATTTTATGAAACTTAAAGAAAAGTACGACTTTTTTACACGCTGCAGAACACCCGAACTGGCAACTGAAATAACAGTCATGCCTATTGAACAGGTAGGCACAGATGCTGCTATTCTTTTCAGTGACATTCTTGTTGTTCCTCAGGCCATGGATATTGAGGTTGAGATGAAACAGGGCGTAGGTCCTTGGTTGCCGAATCCCGTTAATTCCGAAAAAAGAGTTGAAGCGGCCATTGTTCCTGATGTCAATGAAACTTTAGGTTATGTGTATGATGCCATCAAACTGACGAAACAGGCTTTGAATGATGAGGTGCCACTCATAGGATTTGCCGGATCACCCTGGACCATTTTTTGTTATGCAGTACAAGGACAAGGTTCAAAAAACTTTGACAAGGCTAAGGCCATGTGCTTTTCAAGACCGGATCTGGCGCATACACTTCTTCAAAAAATTACAGATACCACTATTGCCTATCTTAAAGGAAAGATAGACGCAGGCGTGGACGCCTTACAGGTCTTTGATTCCTGGGGTGGCATGCTGTCTCCTGTGGACTATCAGGAATTTTCATGGCAATATATTCAGCAAATTGTTGACGCCTTAAAAGACCATATTCCGGTTATTGTTTTTGGAAAAGGTTGTTGGTTTGCATTAGAAAAAATGTCAAAATCCGGTGCAGCAGCACTTGGTGTAGACTGGACCTGCAGTCCGAGAAACGCCAGAGCTTTTACGAATAACAGCATTACGCTTCAAGGTAATTTTGACCCATCAAGATTACTATCGCCTCCTAAGGATATTACCAAAATGGTGCATCAAATGATTGATGAATTTGGAAAAGATAAATACATTGCAAATCTGGGTCATGGCATTTTACCGAATATTCCGGTAGAACATGCCAAGGCTTTTGTAGAAGCTGTAAAGTCTTACCCTGACAGATAATGAAGTAAACCAAAACAAATAAACTTTAATTAATCAAAGATGTTCAGGAATATTGCAGTTTTAGGCATTCTTTTAATGTTAATTACTGGCTGTTTACAAACTACAACCCAAAATGACGAGGTTAAACAGTCTAATAAACCGAAGTCTGAATTTAAACCGGAGTCGAATAAGGGTATTGTGACACCCCGGAATTATGAAGACAAAACAGGCGACACTTTAAAAATATTGTCCTGGAATGTCGAACACTTTGTAGATGGTTATGACAACCCTTACACCAACAATAAAAGAGAAGACAAGTCTGAAAACATGCAAGGCAGAGTAGAACTTCTTGTTGAAGCCTTAAAGCAGGCAGATGCAGATATTGTGGTATTACAGGAGTTTGAACATGTTCAGTTTTTAAAAGATATCAGCAAAAATTATTTATCAGATATGGGTTATGCGTTTTTTGCTGATAATGAAAGCCCGAACTGGTATATGAATGTTGTTGTTATGAGTCGGGTGCCACTGGGTATTATCTATGGCTATGGATCAGTAACCACTCCTGTAGAATACACCGATCAGGAAACCGGCGAACAGCAATATGAAACGCAAAACAGAATAAACACCAGATTATGGTCTGTTGATGTTCTGGTTAACGATAATTATTCATTTCTTTTAACAGGTCTTCACTTGAAGGCTGGCAGAGGTGCAAGGAATGAAGCCATGCGAATGGGACAGATCAAATTTTTGAAAGGACAATATGAGCGTTTTCTTAATGAAGATCCGGATAAGAATATTTTGGTTGTCGGGGATTTTAATGCAACTCCAGATAGTGATGAGTTGCAGTTTATGTTGAATGGAGACTCACCGGCTCAGTTTATTGATAATTTACCTGAAAATGTTTTCAGTCATCCTGCAAAAGCGCCAAAATGGAGGATAGATCATATTTTGCCCAATACCAACATGCAACCGGAATTGGTTGAGAATTCTATGCAGGTTAAATATTATTTTGATAAAGAAACACAGGATAATCTGGCAGATCATTTGCCTCTTGTCGCAAAATTTCTGACTACAGATTTAAATTGACACAGACCAAACGGTTCTGATAAACGCTCCGGATCTTATTCCTGCATAAACAATGTTCTTCTGATTTCTGCTTCGCGCCTGAGCGCTAGCTCTATGAATTTAGCACCTTTTTCGTCTTCATAGGTCTCAATGTAATTGGTATAATAATCTAAGGCTTTAGATTTGTCTTCCATAAAATTATCTGCAGCTACCGCACGGTAATACAGAGATGCTTCATGATTTACGTTTTCATTATATGCTTTTTGGAATTCATAGAAGGCCATTCTGTAATTTTTTCTGTGCATATTTACCCTTGCCATCAAATAATTGAACTCCCACATCGAGGTATCTTTAAACATCCGGTAAATCATAAGGTATTTGCTCGCCTTGTCAAATTTGTCAAGTTGTATTGAAATTTCTGCGATTTTAAGCGCCAGCACATAGTCTTTATTTCCTTTTTTAAAGGCCTGTTCGTATGCCGACAGAGCATCTTTGTAAAGACCTAGCTTAGAATAGTTATTCCCTTTTATTTCATAGATGAATTTTGGCAGGTCTGTTTTTAAAGTTTCAAGCTCCTGAATATAAGCCAGGCTTGTTTTATAATCTTCTTCCCGATAGTGGATCTGGGCCAAAAGATTGATCAGTCTGGGTGTGTTAGGTACTTTTTTTAATGTCTTCAAACAAATGTTTTTTGCCATTTTGAGGTTATCAACTTCCATAAAATATCGGCTGGCTTCATGGGCTGCTTTGATATGAGTTTGATCGTATAGTAAGGCATCCAGAAAATACTGATGGTATGCCAATTTTTCGTAGGCCTTGGCTATTTTTCCTTTCTGATAAAGGATTTCTGCATGTTCGGGCATGATTTCAAGTAAAGCAGAATAAATGCTATCTGCCTTTGCCAGCTTATTCTGTGTCTGCAGGATTTTAGCATACTGAAATTTAGATTTCAGAAAATCTGATTTTTTCGTCTCAATAAGCGCATCATTATAAGTTTGCATACACTCCAGTGTCATGCCTTTGGCCGCATAAACTTTGGCAAGTACTATTCTGTCTTCCGTAGTTGGGTTATCGATTTTACTGAAGGCAGCTACAGCTTTTGCATATTCACCAATTTCATAGTAATCTTTAATATTTTGAGCATGATTGTTCATAAACATCATATATAGACACAGACTGAAAAAATACCTCATGACAATAGTTTTTTCAAATATAACTAAATCTTTAGTTTAACTAAGGTTTTAGTTTGAAAATCTTCTGTTGAATTTTTAGACACCGGCTCATTAAAGCAAAAACTTTTCTATTTTTGATGAACTTAATTTTGGCTATGGTTTTAGAAATCACCTTGATAATCCTTGGATTCATTTTTTGTATCGTAGGAATCATTGGCAGTATATTACCTGTTTTACCAGGTCCGCCAATCAGTTGGATTGGTCTGTTAATGTTGTACTTAATTCCCGATATGCAAATGGACTATACCTTTTTGGGGATAACCCTTGGTATAGCCTTGTTAATATTTGCCATGGATTATGTCGTACCTATTCTGGGAACAAAGTATTTTGGAGGGAGCAAGGCAGGTGCTTATGGCTCAACAATTGGTTTGGTCCTTGGTCTGTTTTTTCCACCGCTCGGATTTTTAATCGGACCTTTTCTCGGGGCTTTTTTTGGTGAGATCATTTTTAATGCCAACAGTAACTCCAGGCATGCGTTTAAGTCTGCCATCGGCTCCTTTATTGGGTTTTTGGCAGGAACGTTTATGAAAGTCCTGGTGGCTGTAATTTTTATGGGACTATTTTTTTACAAGCTGATAGGTCATTGGGAAATGATTTTTTATTCTAAAATTCCAATTCCTCTACATCATGCCAGTGAACTTTGTTTTCTATAGTACCTTTATTGAGTTTTAGTAACCCAGGATTTGATCTTACAATGGTTTTAATAGCAGTCTCATCAGCCAGATAGTAGTTCAATTCCCGTTTTACGATCTCGTTGACAACCTTTTGATCTTTTTCAGGTGATGCTGTAAGTACAATGACTTTATAGCCTTCAGATTCAAAATTTTCGATTGTTGGCATGATACTTTCCCATGCCTCTTCTTTACTTTTAGACAGGTTGTAGGCCGCAATCATTAAGAGTTTTGGTTCAGACATGAGCTCTTCAGTATAATCCATACCTTTTTTTTCCAGCATAAAATCGTGAATAGGAGGAATGTAACCCTCATCTACAAGCTCGGTTTTGTAGTCAATCAATTCTCCGTCAACATCAGGATAACTGCCTTGAGTTGTTATGACTTTTTCTTCGCCATTAATGTTGAATTTCCAATGGTAATTGTAAACAGCCTTCTGAGCATCTTCCGGGACGATCATAGAATCGGGTATGTTAACACCGATTTTATAAGGTCTGAAGTCGACCATTGGCAGATGATTTAATCCATAATATCCAATATAACAACTAATAAGGATAGAAATAAAAACCAGTGCAAAATTTGTTTTTTTTGGTAAAATTGGTTTGAGGTATTCTTTTTTGAAAAAGATAAACAGGATCAGGATCAAAAGTATAATGTCTTTGTAAAAAGACTGCCAGGGATTGAGAGGTATGGCATCCCCAAAGCATCCGCAGTCTGTTACTTTGTTGAAATAAGCCGAATAAAAGGTGAGGAATGTAAAAAACACGATCATCAGTAGCAGGCTCCAGCGTGTAATTTTTGGCGCATAACCTAACAGGAGTGTCACCCCGAGTACAAGTTCATATATAACAACAAATACGGCTATTGGAAGAGCAAAGGGTACCAGAAACTTTAGCTCCAGAACACCCGGACCAAAGTATTCTTCCAGTTTATATGAGAACCCCAAGGGATCAACAAGTTTTACAAAACCACTGAAAATAAATAAGACACCGACAAAGATACGAGCGATTTGGTATAAAAAATTCATATTCTATTTTTAAGATTCAGACATAAGTATAAGCGCAAAAACTGCATAGTTGAGCATATCCTGGTAATTTGCGGATACACCTTCACTAACCTGAGTTTTACCTTCATTATTTTCAATTTGTTTTACACGCAAGAGCTTTTGTAAAATTAAATCCGTTAGAGAGCTAACGCGCATATCGCGCCAAGCTTCACCGTAGTCATGGTTTTTATTTTCCATCAGCTCTTTAGTGGCCTTAACCATTTTATCGTAAAGTTGTGTGGCCTCTTCAGTGTCCAGATCAGGTTGTTGAACGACGCCTTTTTCGATCTGGATGAGTGCCATTACAGAATAATTTATAATGCCAATGAATTCACCTTCTATATCATCTTCAACTTTTTGGGTTATTCCGTCCTGAAGGCTTCTGATGCGCTGGGCTTTGATAAAAATCTGATCAGTAAGAGATGGCAATCTTAATATGCGCCAGGCACTGCCGTAATCGGACATTTTTTTTATAAACAGAGAGCGACATTGACTTATAATTTTGTCAAATTCTGCTGATGTATTACTCATTTGTATTCAATTATATTTTTCAAAGATAAAACTCTGTTTTAAAACCACCTTCACGATAATGAATAAAAGATATTCTGGTATAAAATAGAAAAATCTCAAGTAGAAAAGCTCTTATTGAACATAACGGTATTAAAGAGCAGGTTAAATATCTACTTAACAGACGTTAAAATTAAAGTCTCCTATTGTATAGAAATATCTTAGTTTCTATTTTTATCAAAAATGTGAATTATGAAGAGGTTAAATCTACTTGAAAAATTAAACAAAGAGCGTTCAAAGGTTGATGAAAATAAGGTTTTGGAGGACGTTCAGCAGTTTCTGGACCAATTGCAGGAAGAAGATGAGGTTATTGAAAAGTCTGTCCTGGAAACAAGTTATGATGATAATGTATACAATACGTTGGATTTTGACCAGATGGAATCAGACCGTATTTACCATATTTCACAAATCCAGAAAATATGTGTGGATTACAGACTCAGATTCCTTGACTCCAATCTCTTCAAAGGGGATTTGCCTCAGGAAGCCATAAGCGAGATCAAACGACTGAATAAAACACATGAAACTGAATTGAAAGGTTTTAAAGTTATGGCACCTTCCAAGCTGTTCAAATTGAAAAATGCTGATGATCCAATCCTCATGGCACCCATTGGTAATGGGTATTATTACTTTATTCACAAATGGGGAAATGATCTACATCCCTTGAGAAGAATGCTTGTGTGGCCGGTAAAGACATTAGAGAATTTCATATTTACCATGTTTTTGATAAGCCTTATGGCCACAGCCATCGTACCTAAGGGTATATTTTTTGATGAAAGTTCACGTATAGAATTTTTTATGCTTTTTATTTTTATGTTCAAATGGTTATTGGGAATAGCCTTGTATTACGGCTTTGCGAAAGGAAAAAACTTCAATGAATCCATTTGGCAAAGTAAATTCTATAATGCATAAATTTAAATTATGATTATTTTTCAATTTTTAAAATACCAACTTTCACTTAAAAATTTCCTGAGCTTTTTAGTCGCAACTAAAAAGAAAAAAATAAACGCAAAGGCGAAAGCTAAATTTTTATCAGTTATCAGGAAGAAGAAACAACAAAAAATCTGTGTTTCGAAGTGTTGATGTTTTTTAGTGATTAAATACTATATTTACAACCAAAATCTACCACTTCGAGTGGTAGTTTTTTTTTAAATCAAATTTTAAAGTAATGAACAATCAAGATCTAACAAATATTGCAAGTGAATTCGGGAGTCCGGTTTATGTTTATGACAGCGAAAAGATCATCTCACAGTATAATCGTCTTACCAGTGCTTTTAAAAATGTGGAACATCTGCGTCTGCATTATGCCGTAAAGGCTTTGTCCAACCTGAGCGTACTCAAATTGTTCAATAAACTGGGAAGTGGTTTGGATACGGTTTCCATTCAGGAAGTTAAGCTTGGTATAGAAGCCGGTGTTGATCCTTCAAAGATTATTTATACACCAAACGGTGTGTCTTTTGAGGAGTTGGAAGAAGCGATTTCACTTGGCGTACAGATCAATATTGATAATTTGGTCATATTAGAGCAATTTGGTGCCAAGCATCCCGATGTGCCGGTTTGTATAAGAATAAATCCACATGTGATGGCCGGAGGAAATACCAATATATCTGTAGGACATATAGATTCTAAGTTCGGTATTTCTATCCATCAATTACCACATATTCTGCGTATTGTAGAGAATACCAATATGCACATCAATGGTGTTCATATGCACACAGGTAGTGATATTCTCGATATTGAGGTTTTTCTTCATGCAGCAGAGATATTATTTGAAGTTGCTGAAAATTTTAAAGATCTTGAGTTTTTGGATTTTGGGAGTGGTTTTAAAGTGCCATACCATGACAATGATATCCAAACTGATGTCGAAGAATTAGGTCAAAAATTAACTGAAAGGTTCAATCAGTTTTGTGAATCCTACGGCAAACCACTTACTTTGGCATTTGAACCCGGAAAATTCCTGGTAAGTGAAGCAGGTTTATTTTTAGTAAAAGTGAATGTTGTTAAACAAACCACTTCAACAGTTTTTGCTCAGGTAGATTCAGGTTTTAACCATTTGATCAGACCTATGCTTTATGGTTCAAAGCACGAAATATTCAATGTGACCCATCCGGACAGAAAAAAACGTTTTTATTCTGTAGTAGGCTACATCTGCGAAACAGATACTTTTGCCAATAATAAGATGATCAGCGAAATTTCTGAAGGCGATATTCTGGCTTTTAGAAATGCTGGTGCTTATTGTCAGACGATGGCCAGTAACTACAATTCCAGGTTCAGACCCGCTGAGGTCCTGTGGCATAATGGAGAGGCACATCTGATCAGAAAAAGAGAAACTTTTGAGGATTTGGTGAGGAATCAGGTGGTAGTGGAATTTGAGGATGTGTTAATTTGAAAATTTGAAAATGGCTAATTCTTTGATCTCTATAGTTGCTGTAGTATTTTAAGTTCAATGGAAGTTAGCTGAATTTGAGTTCCAAAAAGAATATCGAACAAGGATCAACGAATGCAGAATTAAGAAGTTTAGTGATTTTCACTTCAATATTCGTTAATATGTGTTTCTTGTTCATCATTCAAAAAACCTGAATATCGAACAAGGATTAACGAACGCAGAATTTTGAAGTTTTGTTATTTTCACTTCAATATTCGTTAATCTGTGTTTCTTGTTCATTATTGAAGTAGAAGAATATCGAACAAGGATCAACGAATGCTGAATTTTGAAGTTTAGTGATTTTCACTTCAATATTCGTTAATCAAAATTCCTTGTTCATCATTCAAATAACTGAATATCGAACAAGGTT
>CAJXVZ010000047.1 GCA_913062845.1 uncultured Psychroflexus sp. | reverse complement strand
TTTTCGTTTCGCCGTTAAGCGGGTGCAAATGTATAACCTTTTTCCTTTTCAACAATAACTTTTTATCAAAAAAAATGAAAAAAATTATATTTTATTCACACATTCATGATTTACAGCGCTTTAGGTGATTAAAAAAATTATGCATTTATTTAAATTTTGCCGTATTTAATAAAAATTTATTTTTGCATAGTATGAGTGAGACTATTAAAAAGTGGAGTAAGGTGAATATCGACAAGTTAAATGCTAAATATACAGCACTAGATTTACATGAGAGGATAAAAGAAATATATAAGGACTTTGACGCCAGAGATATGATTCTTACCTCATCGTTTGCTGCTAATTCATCCTTTCTACTACATCTTTATAGCAAGAATGCCCCTGTTAAACCACGCGTATATTTCATAGATACATTTTATCACTTTGAGGAAACTTTGGAATATAAGAACTGGTTATCCAGGAAATATAATCTTGAAGTATATGACATAATTCCTGATTATGAGGAGCATCTTCGTACCAGAGATCATGAAATGTGGAAAAGCAATCCTAATTTATGTTGTGATATAAACAAGGTGAGACCCATAGACAGAATAAAAAAGAATTTTAAGCTTTGGTCTTCCGGCTTAATGAGATCTCAGAATGAACATCGCAAGCATTTAAATATTTTCGAGCTGAAAAACGGATTGATAAGATTTTATCCGATTATTGATGTTAGCCTTGATGACAGACAAAAGTATATAGAAAAACACAAACTGGATTACAACCCACTAGTTTACAAAGGTTATAATTCAATAGGCTGCAGTCATTGTACGGAAAAAGGTAAAGACAGGGAAGGCAGATGGGTTGGTTTGGCCAAAACAGAATGCGGTTTACATATATAAGAAAAACAAAACATGAATAAACTAAACATATCTCAGATAATTTCTGATGGGAGACTTTCACAAGAATACGAAGTTAATGCATGGGTAAAGGCTTTTAGAAATGATAGATTTTTAGCCCTTAACGACGGGTCTTGCCTTGCAAACTTACAATGTGTTATAAATCCTGATGACTATAACTCTGAATTTCTAAAAAAAGTCAGTATCGGTTGTTCAGTCAATGTAAAGGGAACCCTGGTTGAAAGCCAAGGCAAAGGCCAAACTGTGGAAATAGAGGTTGAAAGTATCTCGGTCTTAGGCCATGCAAATAGTGACGATGTTAGAAAAACGATTTTATCTCCTAAAAAACATTCATTGGAAAAACTCAGAGAGCAAGCCCACTTGAGAGTAAGGACGAATACTTTTGGTGCGGTTATGCGTTTGAGATCTAAATTATCATTTGCAGTTCATGAATATTTTCAAAAGAACAATTTTCAATATGTTACCACTCCTATAATTACTAATTCTGACGCAGAAGGTGCTGGCGAAGCTTTTACAGTTACAAATTTGGATTTGAAAGCTATTCCAAAAACAACTGCTGGTGAAGTGGATTTCAAAAAAGATTTCTTTGGAAAACAAGCTAACCTCACTGTAAGTGGCCAGCTGGAAGCAGAGACTTACGCTCTTGGGCTTGGAAAGGTTTACACATTTGGACCTACTTTTAGAGCTGAAAATTCAAATACAACAAGACATTTGTCGGAATTTTGGATGATTGAACCTGAGGTTGCTTTTTGTGATCTAGAAGGAAACATGGATCTGGCTCAGGATTTTATTACCTATGTTATAAATTATGCTTTAAAAAACTGTAGAGAAGATTTACAATTTTTGGAAGACAGACTTATAAAAGAAGAATCTGCTTTACCCAAGCAGCAAAGGAGCGAATTATCTCTTATTGAGAAACTCGAATTTGTAGTGAACAATCAGTTTAAAAGGGTAAGTTACACTGAAGCCATTGATATTCTCAAAAATTCTAAGCCTAATAAAAAGAAAAAGTTTGAGTTCCCTATACATGAGTGGGGTGCTGATTTGCAAAGTGAGCATGAGCGCTTCTTAGTAGAAAAGCATTTTAAATGCCCTGTCATTCTTTATGACTACCCGGCAAACATCAAAGCTTTTTATATGAGGCTGAATGAAGACCAGAAAACAGTAAGAGCTATGGATGTATTGTTCCCTGGTATCGGAGAAATTGTTGGTGGTTCTCAGAGAGAAGAAAGGCTGGATGTTCTGGTTGAAAAAATGGATAAATTGTCCATAAGCAAAGAGGAGCTTTGGTGGTACATTGATACACGAAAATTTGGCACCTGTGAACATAGCGGCTTTGGTTTAGGGTTTGAAAGACTTGTACAATTTGTCACTGGAATGAATAATATAAGAGATGTGATACCTTACCCAAGGACACCGAAAAACCTGGATTTTTAGATTATTATTTACAAGTTTAAAGCCAAAAGCATATTGAGAAATATGCTTTTTTTGTATATTTATGTTATAATTGAACAAAGCTATGCTGAAACAAAAACTTTCACAGAAATTATCTCAAAGGTTGTCTCCACAACAGATTCAGCTGATGAAGCTTATTCAATTACCCACTATTGCATTTGAGCAAAAAATTCAACAAGAGCTGGAAGAAAATCCTGCTTTGGAAAGCGGCAAAGAGCTGGAAGAGAATTTTGAAAGCCAGGATACAGGACAAGAAGAAGAGCATGATATAATAGAAACTGATTTTGATGTAGACGAGTATTTAAGTGATGATGAAATTCCAAACTACAAGACGTATTCAAATAATTATAGCCCGGATGATGATGACAACAAAGTGCCTTATGCTGCAGGGAAATCTTTTTCAGATTACTTGAGAGGTCAATTACACAGCTTTAGATTAAGCGATGAAGAGGAACAAATCGCCGATTTTATAATCGGTAGTATTGATAATGCCGGATACATGAGAAGAAAAGAGGAGGATATCATTGATGATCTGGCATTTACACAGGCTTTATACACGAGTAAAAGTAAAGTAGACAAAGTTTTAAAGATCGTTCAAAGCCTTGACCCCGCAGGTATTGGTGCAAGAGATTTGAAAGAATGTTTAGTTCTGCAGCTAAGGAGAAAAGAGCAAAATAAAATTAATAGCCTTGCTCTAAGCATTATTGAAAATGCTTTTGAAATGTTTTCCAAAAAGCATTTTGAAAAGCTGAAACACAAGTTTAAAATTACAGATGAGGAATTAAGAGAGGCCATTGAACAAATTGAACATCTTAATCCAAAACCAGGAGCCTCTTACTCTTCGAGTTCAAGGCCAGTGGACCAAATTACACCCGATTTTACTATAAAAGTTAAGGATGGGGAACTTGAACTCACGCTAAATTCAAGAAATGCTCCTCAAATGCATATTTCTAAAGACTACAGTAATATGCTTAAAGGCTATAAGGAAAATGCCATAAAAAGTAAAGATCAAAAAAAGGCCTTGTTGTTCATTAAACAGAAGTTAGATTCTGCTAAATGGTTTATTGACGCCATTAAACAAAGACAGAATACACTAATTTCTACCATGAGCTGCATCATGGAAATCCAAAAGGATTATTTTTTAACGGGTGATGAAAAGAATTTAAAACCTATGATCCTTAAAGATGTTGCTGAAAAAATAGATATGGACATCAGTACAGTTTCACGTGTTGCCAATAGCAAATATGTAGATACACCATATGGAATTATGCTTATAAAAGAGTTTTTTTCTGAGTCTATGAAAAATCAAGACGGTGATGATGTATCAACGAGAGAAATCAAAAACATTCTAAAGGGGATAATTGAAAGTGAAGATAAGCAAAAACCATACACAGATACAAAGCTTGTGGACGCCTTGAAGGAAAAAGGATATCCTATCGCCAGAAGAACAGTAGCTAAATACAGAGAGGTCCTTGGCATACCCGTAGCAAGATTACGTAAAGAAATATGATAAAATCATTTTTAAGGTTAGGATCCTATTTATTCCATCCATTATGGTTATCAACTTATGCAATAGTCTTTTATTTTTCATACTCAGGTTTTATGTATACGTATGAAAATATGCTGGCAAAAATATTTGCCACAATAATCCTAACAGTATTTCTGCCTCTGCTCTTTTTAATTTTACTTAAACCACTAAAAATTATTGAAAGTCTTCATCTTAACGATGTTAAAGAAAGGCGAATCCCGTTACTTTTTTTCACCTCTGTCACTGCCTTTATTTTAAATTTCATTTTTGACCCCATTCAATATAAAATTCCTTTTTATTTTTTTTCGGCAGTTTTCTTTACAGGGATAATCTGCATCCTTTTATCTTTCTTAAATTACAAAATAAGCCTTCATTCTGCAGGAATCAGTTCAATTTCTACATTTATTATAGCTTTTAGCTTATTCTATCAAACGCAAACGCTGATTTTCGTGGCTTTATCAATATTTGCCACAGGCTGGGTTTTAAGCTCAAGATTAACATTGAAAGCACACAATTTAAACGAATTGATAACGGGTTTAATCCTTGGGACAGGCAGTCAATTAATATTTGTACAGTTTTGGTATAATTGAAAATTTTACAAAATATAAAATACCAATCCTGCCTTTATTTCATCGACTCCAACGGGTTGTCCGGTATCATCAAGTTTAGCATCAAAAAGTGGATTGAGTGAGTATTTAAAAAAGAAATTGATCTTGCTCTTGCCAAAAGCGAAATAGAAGGCGTAACGTATCCTGTTCAACTCATCAAATCGTGTTTGTTCTACACTTATTGCATTATCTCTGTAAACAGACTTAAAATGATACAAATAGCCAATATTGATGCCTGCATAAATTCTCCAAAAAGATTGAT
Organism: uncultured Psychroflexus sp.; assembly: GCA_913062845.1. Classification (GTDB taxonomy): domain Bacteria; phylum Bacteroidota; class Bacteroidia; order Flavobacteriales; family Flavobacteriaceae; genus Psychroflexus. Next base: position 17,819 of record CAJXVZ010000047.1, on the reverse strand, counting down.
CTACACCAATATCTGATGTTCGCCACCTGAGATGAATCGGCATTTCTACCACATTTGTGCTGAACCTGTTCTCATTGAAATTGATATTACTGTCTATCACGTCAAAAACAGTCTGTCCGTCGTTATTTTTACCTATGAATAAGTTCTGAGTGTAAGTATTCACTGATAAACCCAAACCAACACCGAGCGCTAAATTTCTCCTTGCATTTAAAGGCATATCACGGATGTAACCTAAATGGAAACCACCTGAAAACCCGGATTGTCTCATATCTTGTGGCCTGTCCAGCAGGAAATTGACACCTAGCCCCAGATAAAACTGATCTTCGCGATATAAACTATCTTTATCACTGAAATGTTTTTCAATAAGATCTTCTTGGGCCTGAATTGTACAACAAAAAAACAATGATAATATTAAAAAGCATTTCTTCATCAAATGTAAAGGTATAAAGAAGCCGTCTCAATACAACAATTGAGGCGGTTTTTTTATGGTTAATGTTTTCTTGTGTTTTTTGATCTGTTTTTAGATTTAGTTAATTGGTTTTTATAAAGTTATGCTACTTTTTTACGGATATTATGCGCTAAGGCGTGCAATCCGAACTCCAATTCCGCTTTTTTGATGCCTTTGTGAGTAAATCTTTTAAAATTCCTGTTGGATTTAATATGACCAAAGACGGGCTCAACATCGGCAGTCCTTTTTTTACGTTTCTTCTCTCCTTCTGAACTTGTAAGCCTTTCTCGCATGATTTCTTTATGCCTTTCCAGCTTATGATTACGTTCTACTTTTCTATTATATTTTGATTTGTGACAGAGACATCGTAATGTGCAACCGTTACAATTTTGAGCTTGATATACGCTTGAGATTTGAGTATAACCAGATTTTGTTGTTCGCTTTTTGTCATAAATTTTATGCATTCTTTGCCCCATAGGACAGACATAATAATCTTCTTTTTCATTATAATGTAAGGTATCTCTATGAAAATCGTCTTTTGCTTTTTTCTTTTTCCTGGATTTATATGTTTGTTGTTCTTTATCAAAGGTATTGTACTTTACATAACCTTCAACTCCCTCTTGTTCTAAGAATTCGTAGTTTTCTTCACTGCCATAACCTGCGTCTGCTGTAAGATTTTCCGGAAGGGATTCATATTGGTACTCAAATTCAACTAAGTGCGGTTTAAGTGTATGGATATCATTAGTGGTTTGGTGTAAACTATAATGGATAATAAATTGTGATTCTGAACTAATTTGTACGTTGTATCCTGGCTTAAGCTGACCATTGTTCATGTGATCATCTTTCATCCGCATAAAGGTGGCATCTGGATCAGTCTTACTGTAGCTGTTACGTCCGGCTAGTAATTGTTCTTGTTTTTCATATTTAGACAGGTTTACCGGAAAATTCTTTTCAATATAACGTGCCTTTGCCTTTGCTTTACTACTTGCTTTCGGATTTCCCTTTAGTATCTTATTTAATTTAGCAGCTGTTTTTTCTATTTTTTCTTTATCAATCTTTTTAAAATCCGGTGGTGTTGGGTCTTTGTCTTCTTCATCTGCAATAGCCTGAGCATATTGCCATAATTCTTCTAACTGCTTAGTCATCTTTTCTCTTCTGGTCTTAATGGAATTACCCCATACAAATGTGTAACGACCTGCCATAGATTCTATCTTGGTACCATCGGTGTAAACTTCTTTCAATGTCACTAATCCCTCATCTGCAAGTAATAACACGACTTGTTTGAAAATATCTTTGAAAATTGTTTTCAACTTTTTACTTCGAAAACGAGCTATAGTGTTATGATCTGCTATCTGCTGACCAGATAACCACATATAGTTAATGTTCTCCCGCATAGCTTTTTCAATCTTTCTGGAAGAATAGGTATTATCCATGTAGGAATACACCATAACCTTCAACATCATTTTTGGATGATAACTTGGTTTACCTTCTTTACTGTACTCTGATATCAGAAGGTCCAAATTTAGCTGTTCAACAACACCGTTAACAACCCGAACAGGATGATCAACTGGAATAAGCTCTTCAATACTTGGTGGAAAAAGCCAATTTTGTTGTTGATTGTAATCTTTAAAATTAGTGTTCATATGACTGATATTCAGCATGTAAGATACTAAATATTAGTCAATTTACGTATGTAGAATTATAAAAAAAAGCTGCCTCAGTTTTGAGACAGCTTCATAATCTTTAAATGCAGGATAATACTACTCAATATTCTTGAGCGCCTCACCCTTTCTTGTAATGTATGTAATCTTTAAGGCCTCAGCCTCTCTCAGCTCAGTTTTTATATCGGACACCAGACCCATATTTGTTTCTTTATCTACTTTAAGACCTGCAATCATAGCTTGTCTAAGCTCCTCTCTTGCGTTTTGACGCTCTTCAAAAACAAACTGCTTGATATCTCTCAAACTTGCGAATTTATCATTAAGCTGTATTCTGGCTTCTGTACCTGCCACAGACTGATAACGATCTGACGGTTCACCTGCGTAAATATACATTATAAGGTCTTTCTTTTCAAGCTTTTCAACCTGGTCTGCATATGGGAGCGTATTTTTTACCTTGATAGATGTATCTCTCATTACAGTCACAACCATAAAGAAAAACAAAAGCATAAACACGATATCAGGCAAAGAAGCTGTTGAAATAGCCGGTAAATCTCCGCTTTTTTTCTTTTTAAATTTAGACATGTTATCTTGTTTTAATGGTTTAGCTAGATGTTCTCTTCGGTTCGGCCTCTGACAATTTTTGAGGGTACATATCCTTTATAACACCTATTCGCTCTTTAAGCTTGTCCTTATCACCTGTATAACTTTCACTCTTAAAGGCTTCTTCCATTTCTGTGAACGTTACGCCATACAGTCGTTTAGCTTCTCTGTTTCGTAACTCATTGTAAGCTGCTACCAATTCATTTTGAACAGCTATGTAATCTGAGTATTTCGTCAGTCTGTTATTCTGTAGTGAAATAACAGCTTTTACTGGATTGTCAGATGATGACGGATCTTTTGCGCCTCTGCAATAATTACAGGCTTCATCTCCTGTTCCTCCACCGTTATCAAGAAACTGTACTGCTGCCTGCTTTAAATTTTTGAGATCCATCGGTTCATCTTCAACAAGTAAGTCACCATTTGAGTTAATTAAAACTATAAAAATATTTCTCTCCTTTAATGGTGGCGGATCTTGTTCATCTTGGATCGGCGGTAACTTCCTGTTAATTCCGCTATCTGTTTCTATGGTAGTTGTTACCAGAAAAAAGATAAGCAGAAGGAAGGCTATGTCTGCCATAGATCCTGCGTTTACTTCCGGTGCGCTTCTTCTTGCCATAATATTAGTTTGTAGTTGCTTTCTTAATTGTTGAAACAAACATAGAAACAACTGCTGCAAGTGCAAGGAAGTAAAAAGTATATAAACCGGTTCCAATCCACTTGGCACCGCTTTCTGAAAGCGTTTCTGTATCACTTATATCAAAACCTGTTCCATAGTCACCTGCAAATCCAAGATAGGATATAGCAATTACCAGAACAAAAAGTCCCACGGATATCAATGTCTTTTTTATGTTTCCTTTGGCTACACCAATTAAAGTAAATATGATCGTTGCAATAACTGCAATTCCTAAAACAATATAAGACAAGTACAAATCCGGACTTATCAAACTGGTTTGCAACTCAGCTGATTCTTTTATCAAATCATCATCTTCTATCATTATTCTCACAAACAAAACTGCTGCAAGAACACCGATAAGTATTTTAAATATATTTAAAAACCTGGTCATATCTGTTTATTGTTTGTTTTTATGAGCTACTAAAATATCTACTAACGTAATAGATGCGTCCTCCATATCATTAACTATGCTATCTATTTTTGCAACAATATAGTTGTAAAAGATCTGAAGAATAATAGCAACAATCAAACCAAATACTGTTGTTAAAAGTGCAACTTTAATACCACCAGCTACCAAAGAAGGCTGCATATCACCAGCGGCTTCAATTTTATCAAAAGCTTTGATCATACCAATAACCGTACCCATGAAACCAAGCATTGGTGCAAGTGCAATAAATAGAGACACCCAAGAAACGTTTTTCTCCAGTTGTCCCATTTGAACACCACCATAAGCAACAATGGATTTCTCCGCAACATCAATTCCCTCTTCAACTCTGTCAAGACCTTGATAGTAGATAGAAGCAACTGGTCCGCTCGTATTTCTACAAACTTCTTTAGCGGCATCAACACCACCACTCTCGAGAGCGTCTTCAACTTTTTGAGCCAATTTTTTAGAATTGGTTGTAGAAGCATTGAGGTAAATGATTCTTTCAATAGCAATTGCCAAACCTAATATTAAACACAAAAGAACTATAGCCATGAAAGTCGGACCACCTTCAATAAACCTCTTTTTTAATTCCTGATGAAATCCTAAATCTTCTTCTGCTTCTTCCTCTTCAGAATCAGTAATTTCAGCAACTTCTTCAACCACTTCCTCCATAGGTTCTTCCTCTACAGCTGTAGAATCACTTTGCATTTCTGAGTCCTGCATTTCAGAATCTTGCATTTCTGATTCATCTTGAAGAAATGTAGGCAAATCCTCATAGTTTAAGTTAGTTGCATTAGCATTTGTAGTTGTCATACTAAATACCATTACACAAACGATGGTCAAAATTGAAAATAATCTTTTCATTATAGTTTTCTTTGAGTTAATATTTGATTTAAAAATTTGGATAAATATAGAAAAAATATATATCCCACAAAAAAAAAATAAAATTCGTTCATTCATATTTAATTTCAATTTTCTGACAAACATCTGAGAAATATCAGATTAGGCCTGAACGAAAATAAGATCAATTATTTTTTATCAATTTTGCCAGATCAAAACCTACTTTACTTCCTATAGCTATACCCATACCTCCTAATCTCGCCGCAAGATGAACGCGATCATCAACAGACCTTATTATTGGCTTTTTTCTCTGACCTACACCTAGTATGCCACTCCAGGCATAATCAATGCTAATATCTCTTTCAGGAACTATTACATTAATAAGTATATCTTCTAATCTATTTTGTATAGTGTCTGTTAAGCCAAATTTTGATGTTGTTTCTTTTTCAGGATCAAGATGCCTGCCTCCACCAAATAGTATCCTATCACCGATATTTCTAAAGTAGTAATATCCTTTATTCATATGAAACACGCCTTTGATCTTTAGCCCGGGTATGGCTTTGGTTATTATTACCTGATTTCGAACAGGTTTTAAGTCCAGATCAAAAAAATGCTTTGCAAAGGCATTGGTCGCCAGAAAAAGTTGATCCACATTGAAGACAAAATCCTTCAAACGTATTTGAACTGATCCTTTATTTGAGCAAAATCCTTCAACTTTTACACCATTAATAACAATTATATCACTAGCCTGAACTTTTTTCAAAAGATTATTCATCATCAGACCTGTATCAATTTGCCCTTCGTAAGGATTTAAAATCAACTGGTCTATACATTTCTGAAAGCCAAAATCGTTTGGTTTAATTTTGAAGGTGCTCTTCCCAAAAACAGGTTCAACCATTTTATTAACATCAGTTAAACGCGATTTACATTCCTCAAATAGATCTTTGTCTTCATTTTGAAAAACTTCAAAACCACCATGTTCTTTATAGGAAATATTTTTGTCACCCAGTGTTTTCCTTAACAGCTTGAGTCCTTCGTAACGTGACTTTATTAGTTGGAAAACTTCATCCTCTGTGTGGGTTTCCAAGTCAGAGAGAACTTCACTTACACTTCCGTAACAGGCAAATCCAGCATTTTTGGTGCTGGCGCCTTCAGGTAAGACCCCGCGTTCAAGCACTAAAATTTTAGATTTTGGAAAATCTTTCCTAAGCTGAAGTGCACATGTCAGGCCAACAATTCCGCTGCCAACCACACAAAAATCTACGTTAGAAAACCAGGTTTCTTTTTCCCAATAAGATAAGTTCATTGATTATATTTTAGTCTTGAAAGTAGGCCTTTATAATTTTTTCAGCTTGAATCTTGTCAGACTCTTCCACATAAATTTCTATATCACCAACCGCTGAACCATAAGCAGAATCCATTTTATTTATAACCATAGCTCTTATCTCATTTTCCAAGAGCTTTCTTTGAATGCCTGTGGCTTCAATGGTAGATTTCGTACTCAGTATTCTTATTCTGGACATGATTTTGTTTTCAACTAAGATAGGTTTTTTTGATGCCAGACTCAACTTTTAGCATTTTTTTATGTCCTAAATATGTCAATTAAATACATATTAAGCCAAAAAATATTTCAGAATGAGATCATTTATTATCGTGTTATGTTTATTTTTAAATTATTTTTCTGTGTCATCACAGGAACACAGTCTTGAATACTATCTGCCAAAAGATGTAAGTTACAATCCCGAAATACCCAGACCCAGTGAAATAATTGGTTTCGTACCGGGAGACTGGCACGCTTCGCATGATAAAGTTGTACAATACATGACTGAACTGGCCAGAGTTTCTGAGCGAATTACGATTGAAACGCGAGGACACACATATGAAGCAAGGCCTTTAATACTATTGACTATAACTTCTCCTCAAAACCATAACCAATTAGAAGCTATAAAAGAAAAAAGAAAAAGCTTAACAGACGCCATACAGAACAATGCTGATTTTGAAAATCTTCCTATTGTTGTAAATCAGGGGTTTTCAGTACATGGAAATGAACCCAGTGGCGTCAATGCTTCTCTTGTGCTAGCTTATTACCTTGCTGCTGCTGAAGGAAAATCCATCGAAAACTTATTAAATAATACTATAATATTATTAGATCCGGCTTTTAATCCCGATGGCATACAACGCTTTACTCACTGGACAAACAGCAACAGAAGTCTACACCTAAATCCAGATCCAAATGACAGAGAATTTGATGAAACCTGGCCTGGCGGGAGAACTAACCATTATTGGTTTGACCTGAACAGAGACTGGTTACCAGTCCAGCTACCAGAAAGTCAGGCAAGAATTAAAACTTTTTATGAATGGAGACCAAATATACTGACAGACCATCATGAGATGGGGTCCAATTCAACTTTCTTCTTTCAACCTGGAATACCTCAAAGAACCAACCCTCTAACACCTCAGATTAATCAGGAACTTACCGGAAAAATAGGTGAATTTCACGCTAAAGCACTGGACAGTATTGGTAGTCTTTATTATTCTAAAGAAAGCTTTGATGACTTTTATTACGGTAAAGGCTCTACTTTTCCGGATATTAATGGAAGTATTGGTATTCTATTTGAGCAAGCGAGCTCGAGAGGAAGCGGACAACTTACTGATAATGGTTTGCTGGAATTCAAATTTACAGTAAGAAATCAGTTTACAACTGCCTTATCAACTCTGGAAGCAGCTATATCTATGAAAAATGAAATACTTAAGCTACAGGATAATTTTTACTACAATACGATAAAAGATATTGAAGACATCTATTATATAGTAGACAACAATAAAAATCCGTTCCTGGTAAAATCTTTACATGAAGTATTAAAAAGACATGAGATAAAAACTTACGCAATTACAGAGGACAAATCAATTAACAACAAAAGCTTTCATAAAGAAACCAGTTTGGCCATACCATTAAAACAACAACAAGGCCGACTGGCTAAAGCAATGTTTCAGTCAAGAATAACCTTTCAGGATAGCATTTTTTATGATGTTTCAGCATGGGATTTTCAACATGCATTTGGTGTTGATTTTGCTAAGTCTTCCAATTTAAAAACCGGGGACGAAATCATAAATTATGAAATGCCTATAAAAAACTTTTCAAAAAGCTCATACGCTTATGCCATCAGATGGAGTGATTTTAATGCACCTGAATTAGTTTATAAATTGCAGAATAAGGGCTTGAGAATTAAAGTCGCAACAAAAAAATTCTCCAATTCAAAAAAACAATTTGACTATGGTACAGTAATTTTACCACTTCAAAATCAAAACCTGAGTGCAGATGAAATTTTCAATCTTTTGAAAGATTTAAACGACGAACTTAAAGTTGAAATTACACCACTCAAAACGGGCTTAACTCAAGGAATTAATCTCGGAAGTCCAAACGTTGAAAATATTGGGCAGCCCAAAATTGCCATGCTTGTTGGTGAAGGTGTCAGATCATATGATGCAGGAGAGATTTGGCACTTATTAGACGCCAGATTTGAAATACCTGTAACAAAACTGGACACTAAAAACTTTAATGTATCCAGGTTAGACAATTATACACATCTGGTAATCCCCAGCTCATCGAGTCGCTACTTAAATAAAAATGACCTTGACGGTATAAAATCATGGGTAAGAAAAGGCGGAAATATAATAGGTTACAGAAGCACCTTGAGATGGCTTAGCGGTAATGGTCTTATAAAAATAGATTACAAATCAGACAGTCTTAATATCGAAAACGTAAACTTTGAAAACAGAAACAAGGTATATGGATCAAGGCAGATCGGCGGCGCTATTTTTGAGGCAAAAATAGACAGAAGTCATCCTATAAATTTTGGTTATACAAATGATAAAATTGCTTTGTTTAGAAATACAGAACAATTTATTAAACCAGATAAGTATAGCTATAATAATCCCATCCAATACACTGAAAACCCTTTATTGAGCGGTTACATTAATAAAAGTAATTTGGATTTGCTGAAAAACACAGTGCCATTCAAGGTAAACAGATACGGCAGAGGTCGCGTGATGGTGTTTACGGATAATACAAACTTCAGAGGTTTTTGGCTTGGGTCAACAAAACTGTTTTTAAACAGTTTGTTTCTTTCTGATCTTATGTAAATCATCAGTCTTATCTTAATATCAAAGGCGTAATAAAGTTGAGATAAGATATACTGATCAGAAAATAACAACCTGTTAATCAAATATTAGCCAGAAGTCGATCTTGTTTTCCTTTGTATCTGTAAAGTTTAACCTGGTGGAGACATTTGCTGTGCTGTGGATAAGAGCTGGGTCAAATCTCTTATCTCTTAAATATGATACTCTAAAACTTATTAAATAAGAATTGGTTTTAAGCAAAGTCTCAAATTCATAAATCTATATATAAACTAGGGCATATTACCTACAAATTCTCCCTTAACAGGAGAGTAATCCTTTTTCAAACTTCCGTTTATAAAAACTTCAGCAAAAAATGCTTTCATCCCTTTAGCCTTATGCAATTGTAGCTGGTTTTGTATGTGGAAATGAAGATGTGGCTCCGAAGAATTCCCGGAATTCCCACAAAGGCCGAGCACATCACCCAATTCTACCGTATCACCTTCTTTAACTTTAATGCTGTGCTTTTTAAAATGGGCAAAGTATAAATATTCATCATTTTCAGTTTTTAGTACAACTGTATTCCCCGGAACAAAAACCGGATTCATTTCTCCAGGCTTATTATCCGGAATTCCGTCGACAACCATAACAACTTCTGCATTCGATGGCGCAATAATTTCTTTGCCAAACGCATAATAATCTTCGTTTTCGATTCCATTTGTTTTGTATGATTTACCACCTTTGTCTTTAATAATGAAGTCAAAAGCACCTACCTGAGCTTCACTTTCAACATGGTAATTCTGTTCTTTTGTATCGCCTCCCCAAAAAACAAACCACTTGTCTTTAAAAGGCAAAATCAATCTGGTTTTATTTCTTTCAGAAACAGGGATGATCTTTTGCTCTTTATAGGGCTCTATAGAAAATCCATTGATCCTGTTTTGACCATCTATTGAAATATTCAATGCCAGAACATCTCTTTCAAAAGTTGTTTTATAGCTGGCGAATGAACCCCGTACAAAAGTTTTAAATTCTCTCTTTTTAATATTCCCCTGCTGAAACTTTAAATTGGTGAAAAAGGATTTTGTTTCTTCTAAAGGTAATTGGCTTTTAAAAGCCTGACTGAACAATTCAAAAATGGCCTCATAATTGTCATTATTATAATAGGTTTCAAATTCCAATGCAATTTGTTTTTGCATTTCACTTTCAAATGCGTTCTGAGCCATTGAAGGCGATGAACAAATGATGATCAATAAAAATATCCAGAATTTAATTGGTTGCATTTTTATTTTAAAGTTAATATTTTTTGATAATCTGAAAAATAGTTTAATTAAATTATTTCATCATAAGAAATCCTGCTTTAATATTTTAATCAGTTAAACTAAAATATGCTCACATTTAAAACATAGGTTAAATAATTTCTCCATATTCACCAAGGCTTTATTTTTGCAAGGATGAAAATAAGATATTTCTTACAATGTTCATTTCTGGGCAAAAACTATTTTGGATGGCAAAAACAGCCCGAAAAGCTGAGTGTACAAACCTGTATTGACAATGCTTTGTCAACTATTCTTCAGGAAAACATTGAAGTGATGGGTGCAGGGCGGACAGATACAGGGGTGCATGCCAAATATTTTATAGCCCATTTTGATACTGTAACAGACATCTCTCAATCACCAAATTTTATCTACAGACTAAATAACGTTCTTCCTGAAGATATTGCCGCACAGAATATTTTTAAAGTTAACCCTGAAAACCATGCCAGGTTTGATGCTATATCCAGAAGTTACGAGTATAAGATTGTAACTCAGAAAAACCCATTTCATCTTGACTCAGCCTATTATATTAAAAACGATTTAGATGTTAAACTTATGCATAAGTGTGCTCAACAACTGCTGTCCTTTTCTAATTTTAAAAGCTTTAGCAAAGTAAAAACGGCGGTAAAAACATTTGAATGCAGGATTATTGATGTTGAGGTCAGAGAGGAAAAAAACCTGGTCACCATTTCAATCAGTGCAAACCGTTTTTTAAGAAATATGGTAAGGGCAATAGCAGGTACTTTGATTGACGTAGGTCTGGGCAAAAAAAGTTTCGAGGAATTTAAAGAGGTTATAAAAGCGAAAGACAGAAGACGTGCAGGCAAATCAGTTCCTGCAAGAGGTTTATATCTTACAAATATTGAATACCCCTTTACTTTAAAATCTATATATGAATAAAAATAAGACAGGAACAGCTTTTGACTTTGGCTTGTTTAAACGCGTACTGGCATTTACAAGTCCATATAAAAAGACCTATTATTTTGTTCTGTTTTCGGCAATTGCATTAGCAACATTAGGCATGCTAAGGCCGCATCTTCTGGGCCTTATTGTCGACAATGCTCTACCTGACAGCAATAAAGAACAGCTTGTAGAACTAATAGTCTGGATGATTGCTGTTCTTCTGGGAGAAGTTGTATTTCAATTGTCATTTATATATTTCGCAAACTGGCTTGGTCAAGAGGTTATTCGTGATATTCGGGTTAAGCTGTTTGATCACATGATAAATTTCAAAAAACAGTATTTTGACAAATCTGCCGTTGGACGTTTGGTCACCAGAGCAGTAAGTGACATTGAGACCATCGCCAGTATTTTTTCACAGGGGCTTTTCATGATTTTAAGTGATCTGCTAAAAATGCTTGCTGTACTCATATTCATGTTTTACAAGAGCTGGGAACTCACTTTAATCGTGTTAACGGTTTTACCTTTCATATTTTATGCAACCCGTGTATTTCAAAAGAAAATGAAAATCGCTTTTGAAGAAGTACGAACTCAGGTGTCCAATCTTAATTCATTTGTTCAGGAAAGACTCACAGGGATGAAAATTGTTCATATTTTCAATCGGGAACGCAAAGAGTATGAAAAATTTAAAAACATCAACGACAAACATAAAGTCGCCTGGAACAAAACTGTTCTCTATAATTCTATCTTTTTCCCGATTGCTGAAATGTCCGTCTCTGTTACAATTGGATTGTTAGTTTGGTACGGCGGCCTGAGAATTGCAGAATCTGATACTTTAACATTGGGGATTATTGTAGCGTTTACTGAATACGTGAGACTTTTATTTTCACCTTTGCGTCAAATTGCTGATAAATTTAATTCTCTGCAAATGGGCATGGTAGCTGCAAACAGGGTTTTTAAAATTCTGGATACAGAATCATATATACCAAACAAAGGAAAACTTCAGCCCAAACACCTTAATGGTAAAATCGAATTTAAAGATGTACGTTTTAGTTATGTAGAAAATGAAGAAGTGCTAAAAGGCATTTCTTTCGAAGCTAAACCCGGTGAAACCATTGCAATAGTTGGAGCAACAGGAGCAGGAAAAAGCACAGTTATTAATCTATTGACACGCTTTTATGATATAAATGGTGGAAAAATCTTAATAGACGGAGAAGAAATTAAAAACTACGAGCTGAAAGCCTTAAGAAGTCAAATTGCAGTTGTATTACAGGACGTGTTCCTTTTTGCTGAAAGTATTTTATACAATATTACGCTCCACGACGAAAATATAACTAAGGAAGATGTTATTGAGGCTGCAAAATCCATAGGAGTTCACGATTTTATTATGAGTTTACCAAACGGGTACGAGTACAATGTAAAAGAACGAGGTGCTATGTTATCTTCCGGACAGCGGCAATTAATCGCATTTTTGCGTGCTTATGTTTGCAAACCAAGTATATTAATTTTGGACGAAGCTACGTCTTCTATAGATTCATACAGCGAACAACTCATTCAGAACGCAACAGACCACATTACCAAAGACAGAACATCAATAATTATTGCCCACAGACTGGCTACGGTTAAAAATGCCGATAAAATTATAGTTATGGATAAAGGACAAATTATTGAAACCGGAACCCACCTTGATCTCCTAAAAGATCCGAAAGGCTATTATACAAAATTATACAAAGCACAGTTTGAAAGTGATACTCAGGAAGTGGCTTAAGTCAAAAAGTAAATTTCTTTTACAAATTAAGATTTTTGTTGAATAAAGAACAAAAAACACCGATTAAGGAAGTATGAAGTAGAAAAACTTCTTAAATCAACATTCATAATTCCTTGTTCGATATTTTTGCTATTCGAATAATGAACAAGGAATGTTGATTATCGAATGATGAAGTGGACAAACATAAAAACTTCTACATTCAGTGTTCGTTAATCCTTGTTCGATATTCAGATTTTTTTGAATGATGAACAAGGAACACTGAATAACGCAGTAAAGCCCAAACGATTAGGCTCTTCTTCAAAGAATGTCAATAAAGTTTACCCTATCGGAGAAGTTAAATGGGACTTTACCCATTGATTGCCACAACGCTGTTTACCTGTTGCGGCAGCATATCCTTCAATAAGTTTTCGATACCATTTTTTAAAGTCATCGTAGAAGACGGACAGCCACTGCAAGCGCCTTGAAGAATCACGTGAACATCTTTGGTATTTTCATCATAAGCTTTAAAAACAATATTACCTCCATCGCTTGCCACAGCAGGTTTGACATATTCTTCCAGTATTTCTGCAATTTGCTTAGGTAAACCTGAAAGATTTTCAGCTGGGGATTCTGATTGTTGGCTTTCGGTTGCTGTTTCGGATTTTTTTTGCTGAGCTTTTACGATTTCAGCATTGTTTTCTAAATAAGACCGGATAAATTCTCTTAATTCCATCGTTATATCATCCCATTCCGCCATATCGTATTTATGTACAGATATAAAATTGTCATCCATATACACTTCTTTCACGAAAGGGAAATGGAATAATTTCTGCACAAGCTCCACGTCTTTTGCATCGTCGATATTTTTAAATTCCATAGCCTTTACTACCAGTTTTTTATTAGCTACGAATTTCATGACCTGTGGGTTTGGCGTACTTTCAGCGTAAACTGTGACAGGAATCTTCTTTTTTTGTTGCTTAGCTTCTTCAACAACCGGTTTTCCCGACTGCAGATAATCTGAAATCTTTGTAGATAATTCTCCCTGAACATCTTCCCATTCAACAATGTCATACTTTTGAACCGCAACAAAATTTTGTGCGATATAAACCGTTTTAACAAAAGGGAGATGAAAAAGTTGTTGAGCCAAAAGAGAATTTTTGGCTTCATCTATATTTTTAAATTCAAAACTTTGGTACTGAACAAGGAATTGCTCAGCTTCAAATTTGACGATCGTTTTGTCCGAAGTTGGTACTATATTAACTGAATTAGACATTTATTTAATATTTTTTAATGTTTCATTAAGGCAAACTTAATGAATTGAATATATTTACGGGCGAAAATAATTTATATGAAAAACATAATACTCATATTTATAATTTCTTTTTGTTATGTAGGTGCTTCATCTCAGGATATTCTTATGCAGAATGGAAGCTTTAACCAGTGTTCAGGAAGTTTTTTTGACTCGGGCGACATAGGCGGAGACTATTCAACAAGTGAAAATTTTATACTGACCATTTGTCCTGACGGCCCGGATTTAGAAACAGTAGTAGAATTTACAGCATTTTTACTCAACAATGATGGCGGTGATTTTTTATCCATTTATAATTCCGATACCAATGACCCGGCAGCATTGATTGATGCTTTTACGGGAACATTTGCTAATAACCCGGAATTGTCATTTATAGCGTCAACACATCCCAGCGGTTGTTTAACCTTTGAATTTGAATCTAACAGTTTTTTCAATGGACCAGGTTGGGAAGCTGATATATCCTGCCGACCACCTTGTCAAACTATTACAGCGCAAATTTTAGATATAGAGCCTACCTGTGGTGATCCTGCAAACCCTCTTATTCCGGCAAACCAACCTGTAGCTTTTGCAGGAGGCGCCACGACTTCAAGTGGAGATGTAAGTGATCTTACCTACGAATGGAATATAAATGGTAATATATTAAACGGACAAACCGTTACTCCGACTACTCCAGGTAATGGCACAGTTAATGTTACTTTGACAGTCACAGATAGTTTTGGTTGTTCTGATACCGTTAGCGATAGTTTTGTTGTAGGTGATGACTTGATGTTAGTTGATGATACAAATTTTACTTTAGATCAATTAGTAAATGATGTTTTAATTAGCGGTACATGTTCGCTTGTTAACAATATCACCTCACCACTTAGTGCAGCGGCTTCTAATGCTGGTTTTGATAGTTATGGGTACTTTAATAGAGGTTGTTCAAACTTCCCTTTTGAAGAAGGAATTGTATTGGCTTCACAAGGTGTAACTGGTATTCCAACGGGTGTACCTCCAGAAACTACTTTTGGTCCTGGTGATCCAGACTTAAGTGCTTTAGGAGCTGGAAACACTAATGATGCGACTGTCATTGAATTTGAATTTACGCCTTTCGTGGATGAATTTCAATTTAATTATATTTTTGCTTCTGAAGAATACGTTCCAGGACCAAATTATCCATGCTCATTTGCAGATACTTTTGCATTTATTTTAAGCGGACCTGGTATACCTAATGTAAACAATTATGATCATGATGCAAACCCTAACACACCTGAGTTAAGTCTTGATTTGGGTGGACTTAACATTGCATTAGTACCAGGCACAACTGTTCCTGTTAGCGCAGTTAATGTTCAT
Organism: uncultured Psychroflexus sp.; assembly: GCA_913062845.1. Taxonomy (GTDB): domain Bacteria; phylum Bacteroidota; class Bacteroidia; order Flavobacteriales; family Flavobacteriaceae; genus Psychroflexus. Next base: position 2,453 of record CAJXVZ010000047.1, on the reverse strand, counting down.
AATATAACCTGTGGTCCTGGACTTGGAGAATTTGCTTTTCCACAATTTTTTGATGATGCCAATTTCCCACCGACCTACCACTCTATAGATGGGCAAACCAGAGTTTTTTCTACGGCACCAGTAACAGTTATACCTGGTCAGACATATAATATCAAATTGGCAATTTCCGATTATTCTGACTCTATTTTAGATTCTGCTGTATTTATTGAAGGTGGTAGTTTTGAACTTGGAGCAAATATTGGGGAAGATCTAGTATTAGACGATTTAACGCCTTTATGTGAAGGAGAAACTCAAATGCTTCAGGTATTTGAAGGGATTGCGCCTCCCGGCTTTTCTTTTCAGTGGACAAAGGACGGAACACCAATTGCAGGAGAAACAGGACCTACTTTAGATGTAACTGAAGCCGGTGAATACTGTATCGAACTTCAGGCCGGGACAGACTGTGATTCCTCAGACTGCGTAATCGTTGAATATGTGCCAATATTTAATTCAAACGAAGATGTTTCGGAAGATTTGGATCTTAGCATTTGTGATCCTTTTTTATTAGACCCTGTTTTTGATCTGACTCAAAACGATATTCCTATTTTATCAAGTATTTCCAGTGAATTTTTCACTATTTATCAGGATTTTCAAACAGAAAATCCCGGCGTTAATCCATATCAGGTTAATTATTATGAAACACTTGCAGATGCTCAAAATAGAGTTAATGAGATTGCAGATCCTGAAAATTACACGCCACCCACATTTCCGTTCACAATATATTATGCTGTAGAAGATACTTTTGGATTAGACTGTTTTGGAACAGGAAGTATTGGCAACTTTGATCTTTTGATAACTTCTCCTGTGAGTGGTACACCAAACACTTTATCTTCTTGTAGTGACACACCGGGTGTAGATACAGCTACTTTTGACTTGACCGAAAATGATGACGCTGTTTTGGATGGTCAGGATCCGGCAGTATTTACACTTAGTTATTTTCTAACAGAACAAGACGCAATAACCAATGTTAATCCTATTGCAGATCCAACTAATTACCAGAATACTACTAACCCACAAACTATTTGGGTAAGACTTGAAGATACAAGTGGTGGCCCAAACTGTTGTGCTGTTGAACAGTTTGATATTGGTGTCTTTGTCACACCCCAACCCACCATCGACCCACAACCTTTGGAGCAGTGTGGTGATTTCACCTTAACCCAAACCTTTAATCTTACTGCAAATGATGCCGTAGCTTTGGGTATAAACAATCCGGGAGATGTCAATGTGAGTTATCATAACACCCTTGCAGATGCTGAAGCAGGCACAAATCCTATTGCAGATCCGGCCAACTACACACCATCAAATGATGAAGAAACCATTTTCATCAGACTTGAAAATTCAAATTCTGCTGATTGTTTCAATACCGCAGAATTTGCTCTGAACATTTATGATGTTGAAATTGGCACCCAACCGGACGATTTGCAGGTTTGTGTACAGACCGGCAATACAGGACAGACATCCTGGGACCTGACGGTACAAAACCCAGTAGTCTTTGGACCTAATCAGGATTCAACGACCCACAGTATAAGCTACTACCTTTCACAGGCCGATGCCACCGGTGGAACTAACCCTATTGCCACTCCAGACAACTTCACCAATATTGACAACCCGGAAGAGATTTGGGTGCGTGTGCAAGATATTGATGAACCCACCTGCTTTGAAATTGCCGAATTCGACCTGATCATCGTAGAGCAACCCGAAATCGTCAATACACCGCTTAATTTATCAGAATGTGGTGACTTTTCCGGTACGCAAAGCATTGACCTGACACAAAATGATCTCGTAGCACTGGGCATTCTTAACCCTTCAGAAACGATCTTGTCCTACCACACCTCCCAAACTGATGCAGATGATGGTACTAACCCCATCGCAGATCCGGCCAACTTTGTCCCAACCGGTATTCAGCAAATGATATGGGTCAGAGCAGAGAATTCTTCGCTGGATACCTGTGCGGTGACTGCTGAATTTATTGTTGAAATCTTTAATGTTGAAGCAATTCAACCTGATAATCTGGAAATTTGTGATGCTACCGGTGATTCCGGTCAATCTCAATTTGACCTTTTACAGCAAAACACAACTGTCTTTGGTCCTAATCAGGATGACACATCACATACGATTACTTATTATGAGTCGCAAACTGATGCTGATGCCGGAACTAATCCAATAGCTACTCCGGATAATTTTACCAATACCGATAATCCGGATACCATCTGGGTGCGTGTTGAAAATAATGACGAACCGACCTGCTATGCGCTTACATCTTTTGATGTTAGTGTTATCGAAGAGCCTGAAGTCATTGTTACACCCGCAACTTTAACCCAGTGCGGTGATTTTACCGGAACACAGACTTTTGACCTTACTCAGAACAACGAGACCTCGCTTGGTATTCTCAGTTCAACCAATTTTACTTATCA
>CAJXVZ010000046.1 GCA_913062845.1 uncultured Psychroflexus sp. | reverse complement strand
TGTATAGATTTTTTCGCATTACTAAAGTGCTGCAATAAAATTGCAGGGTTTTAGACCCTAATTTGAGACCAATAAAAAAGTTGATTTTATTATTATTTGACGCAACCTTTTTAAGATTCCTGACACTACATTGTAAAAAAGTAATTATATGACTTGGTTATTTTTAATTTTAGGTTTGATTTTAATAAATATTCTATTACTGAAATTCAGTAGTAATGACTGTAAACTTAAAACTAAAAAGAAAAAACCAAGGTTAAATATGCCTGAAAAAAACGAGTATATCCCAAGGCCATTGATGGCAGACAAATAGTTTTTCGATCAATTGATTATTCATAAAGATGTCCCAAAATCTTTGCTAAAACGAGTTTATGATTCCGGGACATCTTTTTTTTGTTATCGCTCCGCATCCTTTATGGGATTCATCAATTTAAAAACCAACACAATCATCCGACGGCACATCTACCCCTGCTGCCTGTTCATAAACCAGCGATGCCCCGAGATGACCAACATATACCAGACATGCCACTCCGGCGAGTCCTGAAAGCGCAATTAAAACGGAAACAATGATCTTTGGCGTCTTTAAAATAGACAATTTGAAAATCCAAAATACCAAATTTGCCAGGAATATATATAGCAAATAATAGGCATAATTTTCGTGTTCTTTAAGTACAGTAGGATCACACAAAGACCTGGAAACTTTACCATCTTCAATATTTCCTGTATAAATAGAAAGACCACAACCTATAAGTCCCATTACTAATAGTCCAATGTTAAATTTGGCCAAAGAGAAGTTAAATTTAAATGACAGATACAAACTTAAAATTCCGGACAACATTAGAAACGCTATCGGAAAATGTACTGTGAGTGGATGCCAGGTCTGGATATCCAAAAGATTTTATTGGATCTTTACACTTACAGGATCAAGTCTTTTGCCAACTTTTTTGACCTCGACCTCTACTTTTTGATCTTCCTTTAAAGTTTCAAAAGGAACAACTTCATCATTCTGGGTAAGCTTTGTTTCCTCAATAAAATATAACTCTAAAATCTTTCCATCATCTGTTTCAACGTAAATTTCAGATTTATCGGCTTCTACTTCAATAATTTTACCCGTGTATGTTCCGGACTCTACAACATCAGTAGGGTTACCACAAGAAATGAAAAAAGTGATAGTTAAAATTAATACACAATTCTTGATTAATAATTTCATGGCTTTGGTTTTTGATAATGTTTGATATACTGTTTTCGTGCAAAATAACCCAAGATAAGAAGGCAAACTAATGTAATTACAATAAACTGATAGCTGATGATCTGATCACCACTGGCGTAGGAATGAAGTCCTGTGAGATAAAAGTTCACACCAAAGTAAGTCATCAAAATAGACCCAAAAGCTAAGACAGAAGCCCAGTTGAAAGCAAACCTGCCTCTTAATCCGGGTACCAGTCGCATATGAATCACAAAGGCATATATAATGATACTTATCAATGCCCAGGTTTCCTTAGGGTCCCAACCCCAGTAGCGACCCCAACTTTCGTTAGCCCATTGTCCACCAAGGAAATTACCAATTGTAAGCATCACCAGACCTACTGTAAGAGAAATTTCGTTTATAACGGTCAACTCTTTTACATTGAGGTCGAGTTTCTTTTTATTCTTTTTGGTTGTAAAAATGATCAGCATCAATGCCACAAGACCAATGATCATACTTAAGGCAAAAGGACCATAACTGGCCACGATAACTGAAACGTGAATCATCAACCAATAAGAATCCAGAACCGGTTGAATATTTCCGATAGAAGGGTCCAGCCAGTTCCAATGTGCGACCATCAGAATAATAGAGGTCACAAAGGCTGTTGAGGCCATGGTGAGATCACTTTTTCGTCCAAAAGCCAATCCGAAGAACATTGTCGCCCAGGCCACATAGATCATACTCTCATAGGCGTTACTCCATGGCGCATATCCAGAAATATACCACCTTACAGCCAGTCCCAGAGTGTGCGTTATCCATAGAAGTAAGAGTGTGATTTTTGAAATATTCAATAAGGTTAATGAGATCTTTCCGGTTTTAAAGATGCGGTATAGGACTACAATGATCATAAAAACACCCGCATACAAATAATACTGAAACAGCCTGTTAAAGATGTCGATCTTATTGTACATGACTTCAACATCAATTTTAGTATCAGACAGCATCACATCTGAACCATATTTTATTTGATAAGATTTTATGCCAGTAAGAATTTCCTCTGCCTCCGAGTAATCGCCGGTTTGCTTCGCGCTTTGAAGCCTTTGGACATAAATAGGCAAAATCTGTAAGGTGTAAACAGAATCCATGCCCGAAAAATAGTTTTCCCTCATGGCTTCATTTCTGGACACCCAGGTATTGTCTGGATGGTCCGGAATAGGAAAGATCCTCAGCATTTCTCCCTGCAAAGCATTATAAAATAAATTTACCCGCTGATCTGCAGAAATAAAATCTTTTTGAAACTGATTTCTGACTTTTGCCCGATAAGCTTCTCCCAGATATGGACTTAATTTATAGCTCCCATCAGGATTAAAAAAATCTGTGAGTGTGGCATATTTTTTTCCTTCTTTAATGCCTAATATATGATGTAATGAATCGTTCCCCTTTTTCAAATAAATTAAAGGTGTTGTGTACCAAACTACAGGATTTTCCAACATGGATATCATTACCTGGTCTGAAGTTAAACCATTATAAGATACTTTTTTACTAAGTTTTCTCAATAACTCGGAGGAAAATGTATTGATGGGTTTCATCCTGCCCTGATCATCCTGAATGACCAGTTTACCAAACTTTTCAGCATGATATTTATCAACGGCATTTTTTACAATAAGGGAATCTATGGAAGACTTATCAAATTGTAAAGGCGATGTCACCTCTTCTTCCAGATGGTCTGTATGTGGAATACTATCCTGAGCCTGAACCTTTGGGCTAAATGAGAATGAAAGAAGTATAAACAATACACCAAAAACCCTGGCTTTCTTTTTTCTTATTTTCTCCAATTGAACTCTGAGATTTCCAAATCTTGAACCTTTATCCACCAAAATAAGTAAAAGACCTAAGTACAATAAAAAATATCCGATATAAGTCACCCAGGTTCCCCAGAAATCGTGATTAACAGAAAGTACTGTTCCCAATTCATCGGGATCAAAAGAGGACTGGAAAAATCTGTAACCACCGTGGTCCAGAACGTGATTCATGTAAATATCATAATCATAAGAATCGCTGCCATCAAGCACCTCAACTTTACTTTTAAAAGCTTTATAAACAGGGGTTTGCCGGTCTACTGTTCCTGGTTGTTTTTCAGCAATAAAATCATTTAGTTTTATCGCAAATGGCAGCTCGAGAATTTTACTGCCATATCTCAGACTGATATCAAATCCACCTACTTTGAGTGGTGTCATAGGTTCTAACATGCCTTCTCCACCAATAAGGCTAACCGTTTTAGATTCTCCCCGAGCTGTCACTTTTACCTCGATGCCATCGGGCTGATTTTTGTCCAATATATCAGACTTCATAATACCTTCTTTACCAACAATAGGCATCTCCGGCAGTACAAACTGCATCTGCCCCATCGTGTAAAGTGAGCGAAATTTTAAATCCTGAAGGGAATCGGCAACAAGTTGAAACTGCTGCTGATCGGCCATACGCATCACCTGAGCTTCAAACGGACTTTTAATAAAAAACTCACCGTTGTTGTTTTCGATAATATTTACAGCGCCTTCAGTTTCGTTGTTATAAGCAAATAAAGTATTGTGAATGTTAGCAACTTCACCCTCCTTTAAATAGTGTTCATGACGCTGTCCGTCGCCAGACTCAACGAGTTTGAGGTGTTTTGTACCTTGAGGATCTTCAATAATGCCCAATTTGGCGTCAGCGATAAAGTCTATTATTTCAAAGGTAACGGGTATATTATTAAAATCGGTCTCAATAGTTTTGTTGTTGTCTAATCCATCTGCCAAAACCAGTGGAAAACTCTGGTTACGGCGTCTGGCTTGACCATTAATCTGACCATCAATGTAAGTGGTAAGATGTACATCTCTCGAAAGCATGGTATTTTCAACTTCACCTTCTCTTATCGGCATTATACCTTCAAAACTCACGTAGCGGGTAATGAATGCACCCACCAATATAAGTATAAATGACAAATGGAAAACCAAAGTAGTGAGCTTTTCCTTTCTTAATAGTTTAAAACGAAAAATATTTCCAATAAAATTTATGACAAAAAATGCCATAATCACTTCAAACCACCAGGCATTATAGATCCATTCTCTGGCTGTCAAAGTTGTGTATGAATTTTCAACAAAAGTACCTACAGCCATGGCTATGGCAAATATTATAAATAGAACCACCATCAGCTTTGTAGAAAACAAAGTGGCTTTAATTTGATCAATCAGTAAAAAAATAAATGGTTTATTTTCGGTTTTCGACATCTTCAAAAAATTGAAGTGCAAAGATACTCAATAAGGCTTTATTTGTGCAAGGTTTTAGACTAAACGCTTATACAAAGTTTGTTAATTAATAGTCTTTCTATTATAATAATCAGGATTTATCAGTTTCAAAAAATACCTGATATTTAAATATTCATGAATACTTGCACGGATTAAAAATATTTGAGACCTAAGATTAGAACATTGATTATATCATTTATTTACTTTGATATCTTGATATTTTATAAATATATTTAAAAAACTGATAGAGACAAACAACCCAAAATATTGATAATTATTGAACTCTTTTAAGGTTAATTTCTAAAAATTAGAATTTAATCTAAAATTTATAAAAAAACAGTAACGTTCAAATATATAAACCTCTGTTTATCAAACACATAATTTCTGGCAAGATATTGGGTTATTATTTAAGATATAATCTATAAATATGGTAGTAGCAATAATCGATGATAGCCAATTTGTAAGGATTCTACATCATAAACTTATAGAAAAAATCGATAAAAAAATAATCTTAAAGAGTTACGATTCAGGTGAAAGTTTTCTCAAGTCATTAAAAGATGGTGACCCAGAAATTCCTGATTTGGTAATAACTGATTATGACATGAAAAAATTAAACGGGATTGATGTCATAAAAAAAATTGATAAGTATTGTATAAAAAATAAAATAATCGATAAGCTTAAAGTATATTTAGTCAGTTCCAATAGAGAACTCAAAAATGCTATTATAGATTGTGCGAGCAACGTTTACCAAGGTTTCATCCCAAAACCACTCACAAGAAATCATGTAATCAATATTTTTACAAGAATACCAGTATTATAATCATTATGACTAATTTTCAGATCAAAAAGGTAATGACTTCTGATAAGATAAATCTATTACAGAAGAGATCTTTAATTGTAAAATTCATGTACGATGAAGAAGGCATTAGGAATGCTGAAAATACAACCTACAGTGTTTATCAATTTTTAGATTTGTATGAGCGTGGCAAATTTTATTACCATTCTTGTAAAAACTTTCAAAAATTATATGATGAGATCAAAGCTAAAACAAATAATATTACTATCCAAAAAACTATAAATAAATGATTATTTGACTACCATCAATTTCAATGAAAGATTTTTACCAATACTTATTTTATATTGTCTAGTATTTTAATTAAAGCATTTCTAATATTTAAAATCTGACAATTTACAGATTCAAAATCCTGATATTTCTCAACTTCTTTGATATTATGAAGAAGGTCATACAACATTAGATCAGATATACTAGGCTTTATCTTGTGGAATATGGCTTTTATTTCTTTTAAATCCCTTTTTAAAATTGCATTATCTATTTTTTTAAGCGCATCCTCGGTTAAGGTTTGAAACGAAGACAGCAGCTCTTTAACAAGACCATCATCACCGTTAGCAAATTTGCGAATATATTTAAGGTTATAATCAGTATTAATTTTGACCTCTTCAGGTTCAGTTTTCTGATGAAATGCGGCTTTAATGTTTTCAGAGCAAATTTCAAGCAGTTTGGATTCAGTAAATGGTTTAGTCAATATACCGTTTATCCCATTATTTAAATAAAAATCCAAGTCCGACTTAAATACATTTGACGTTATGGCAACTATTGGCATATCCATTCTCAGTTCTTTTCTAATAAATTGAGTTGTTTTTATACCATCCAATTTAGGCATTTGGATATCCATTAATATTAAATCAAAATTATAGTCTTTAGTTTTTATTACATTAATAGCTTCAAAACCATCTTCTGCCAAGCTTATATTGGCTTTTTTTCTCTCCAAAATTCTTTTAGCTATCAAAGCATTCATTTGATTATCTTCAACAATGAGTATATTTTTATTTTTTAGTAAACTGTAATCTTTATTAGACTTTACCTTTATTGGCTTCCTGGATTTAAAAAGTTTTAAATAGATATTTATTGTTGTGCCGACATTCTTTTCTGATTCAATACTTACTTTACCATCTAATATATCAATAATATTTTTTGATATCGGCATTCCTAAACCAGTGCCTTTATTGTTGTTTTGATCAGTTTCTGTTGAAAATTCTTTAAAAATATCTTTTAGAAATTTCTTTTCAATACCTATACCGTTGTCCTGTATGACAAATGCTACATCCACATACTGAGATGTGTTTTTTAAGCATTTAACGTCAAATACAACTCTTCCGTTGGCTGTAAATTTTAGTGCATTATTTAAAATATTAACCAGAACCTGAGATATTTTTGTAGGATCCGAATAAACATTCAGGTTCAAATCCTCATCAAATATCAGATCATATTGGTTGTTGTTCTTTTTTGCCAGAAAAGACAGAATTGAATGTGCATTTTCACATAATTCTTTCAAATTAAAATGTCTTTCATTTAAAATTACTTTGCCAGCCTTAATTTTTGCCAGGTCCAGAACGTTATCCACTAAATTAAGCAAGAAAGAAGAGGCGTCAATAGCTTGCTTGAGCAGAGTTTTTCTATCTCTTGCTTTGTACTTATAATTGATAAGTTCTGAAATATTTCCATTAATAACATTTAACGGGGTTCTCATTTCGTGACTTACATTGGCTAGAAATTTTTCTTTTTCTGTTGCAGATGATTCGGCAGCTTTTTTTGCTATAATAAGCTTTTCTTCTAGTTCCTTTTGTTCTGTATTGTCTAAAAAAGCACCTATAATTCCTGTTTTATTACCATTAATATCAGTTCTGACACCTATACTCGCAAGTATATTTTTTAAAGCACCTTCTTTTGTCAATGAATCTAATTCTATATTTATATTTTGCTGGGCATTAAGTTGACTCATAATATCTATAAAATTATTTTGACTCTCGGTTGGGATAAATGTTTTGAGCGCGTTTTTACCTCTTACCTCATTTAATGTATAGCCAAATAATTTCGTGTGAGCTTCATTAATAAACTCAATATTATAATCATTGTCAACTTCTATTAAACCAACTTCAACGCTTTCAAGTAAAGACTTATATTTTTGTTCCTGATACTTTAATTTATCCCGGGCTTCCTCTCTTAATTGTATATTAACAAGTAGTTCTGCAAAGAGTTGAAGTAGATTTTTCTCTTTTTCAGTAAAAATTCTGATTTTTCTGACAGCATCAAAGCCCACGAAACCCATTAATTTATTTCTATTCATTAGTGGCAAGGCTATTAAACTTTTAATGCCTTGTGCGGATAAAATATTTTTCAAGCAGAACTCACCACCATCTGGCAACAAGGACACATCATCGATAACAAAAGCTTTGCCTAATTTGTGTTTACTGATCCAATCCGGTATTTCAGAAGTGGGTATATTTTGCAAATTGTCTATTTCACTTTTAGTGCCAGGGGCACACCACTCATAAATATTTGAACAATAATCTAAACTATTATCATATTCAAAAATATAGGATCGATCAACATTAAAGAAAGTACCCATTTCAGCTAATGAACTATTAATAATGCTTTTAATATTATTTAAATTAACGTTTACATAAGTTGAAGCCATTTTAAGAAGCAAATCCTGAAATCTTATCTCCTGTTCAATTTCTTTACGTATCCTGTTATTTTCTTCTGTAATAGTCACATTGTGTATTGCTTTTGCATAAAACTGAAAAACAGGAATTAAACTTCTGCAAAAGTCAGTTGATATTGGTAATCTTTTAACCAATACAAAATATCCGTAATCCTCTAACTTAAAAATATAATAGTTTAAACCATCTATCTTTGCATTACAAAAATATAATTGTTTGGAATGATCCTTTTCAATGATTGTCCTAAACTCTTTTAAATTTAAATCCTGAATAAAAACCTTTGGGAAAATGGCATTTTTAATTATTTCGTTTAATTCTATGTCCAGTATAAAAGCAGCAAGACAGTTTAATTTCTTAACATAAAATGGTATGGTCTCCTCAAAAAGTGAGTCCTTACGATTTGCCTTAATTGCAAAGGTTAGTTCAAGAACTATTTCTTTTTCATGTATAGTACTTAGCATTTGGCAGTAATAACTATTTTATTGAACATTTCTAAATAAGAATCACCTTGGTTAATAATTTCTCCAATAGAAAAAGCTCCAAAAACTGGCATTGGAGTAATTCTTTTTAACTCTAAACCAATGTTATCTTCATGGAGTAATTTTCTCGAAATACAATTAAAACAGATAACGCATTTACTGCTTTCTATGGGTATTGGTTTTACTGCATTTATTAAATTTTCTGAGTCACCGAACATTATTTTTATGAACTCTCCCTCTTCAATTTTATCAAGGATTAAAATACCACCTCTTCTGGTTTTTTTGTATGGATCTCTAATTATCAGCTCTCTGTCCAATCTTAGAATGCCAAAAGGATATTTTTTTGCAACTTCAATAAAAGTATTACTGTTAATTTCCTCTTTAAACTCTTCTTTAATAATTTGTTTATACACTTCTAAAGCAGGTTTCCAATCGATGGAAATAATCTCATTATCAATACATTCCGTTACTTTATATATCTTATCCAACGCACTCCAACCGTGAGTAAAATTTAGCTCTAGTTCAGATTCAATGGCTATGATTAAGCCTGCATTTCCTGCATAACCTTGATTGTTTACTATTGAATATTCTTGTTTATTAGTTATAGAACCACATCCAGCACCAAAATAATTGACAGTATTACCAAAAGAATCATATACATTTCTAAAAAAGTTTGTTTTATCTGATCCAAATGCGCTAACGAAAGAAAAGATAGATTGAATTTTTTTATGATTTAAATTTGATTTAAAATTTTCAATCTGTTGGTTAAGAAATGTATTATTGCCGTCCAATGGCAAAACAATACTCTTTGCTATACCCGGCATTGACGCTAATATAAATCCATCTTCAGACGGCTCGGAGTCAAATATCAAACTTGGAAAAATTCCACCAAAAATTTCGATCTTATATGAATTTATAATTTCCAGATATTCATTGATAAATTCATATCTCGTTTCCTCTGAAACCAACACTATTGCTTTTGTATGGCAATTGCTTTTAAATTGATCTAAAGCGCCAAATAGTTGTGTTTTGTTCTTTATCAAAAAATGCATGTCATTTAAGTTTTATTCTGCCTTTTTTAGCAAGATGATATATAGTTGAGACTCCAATATCGAGAACTTCAGCAACTCTTTTGATATTGTATTCATATTTATCTAAATTATGTTGGATAATATCATTTGTATGCTCGTTTAATGTTCTTTCTTCAATTATAGAGGCCTTAGGCTTATTAGGAAGTCTAATATCATCTTCATTTATAATATAATCTTCACACAAAACGCAGGCTAATTCGACTATAGATTTTAATTCCCTGATGTTACCAGGGAAAAGATAAGATTCTAATTTTTTTAATGCTTTTGACGTTATACATGGTACCTTTTTATTGTTATGTTTTGCAAAACTACTTATAAAATGATTTGCAAGAATTTTCACATCAGATTTACGTTCTCTGAGTGGAGACACATGAATTGGAAAACCATAAATTCTATAAAATAAATCTTCTCTAAAAGTACCTTTTTCTATTTCGGCTCTAAGGTCTTTATGTGTTGCTGTGATTAGCTTAAAATTTAAGCTAATCAGTTTACTTCCTCCTATTCTTCTGATTTTTCTTTCTTCTAATGCCCTTAACAATTTAGCCTGAAGTTCAATGTCTAATTCTGCTATTTCATCCAAAAAAAGTAAACCTTTATTGGCTTTTTCAAATAATCCTGCCTTTGATTTATTAGCACCTGTAAAAGAACCTTTTTCAAAGCCAAACAACTCACTTTCGACAAGACTGGATGGAATTGCAGAAACGTTAACAGAAATAAGCTCTCCTGATAGATGTTTAGCGTTTCTGTAAATACTTTGTGCAACTAATTCTTTTCCTGTTCCGGTTTCACCGGTGATATGGATATTTATATCAGTATTAGCCGCTTTTTTTATGTTATCTTTTAGAATTTTAATATCTATGCTCTCACCTACAATAGCATCTGTATGCCTGTCTATATTTTTTATTTGAGATCTTAAGGCTTTTATTTCATTCTTTAATTTTCTTTTTTCTTTAATATTTTCTATTGTTTTCCATAGACTATTCCTTAAATCTTCTGTTTTTACAATGTAATCTTTTACACCTGTTTTCATTAAATCTACTGCCGTATTAATATCCTGTTGACTACTAATGACTAAAATATCCTGATTGGGGTTTCGCTTTAAGATTTCTTGTACTAGTTTTTTTCCATCCATTTTCGGCATTAGAAAATCTACACAAATCAAATCCGGATATTCTTCAATAGAACTTAAAAGCTTAAAAGGATCATCAAATAAAAGGACCTTATGATCGCTGTTCATTTCAAGAATATGTTGAATTTTTCTTGAAGACCAAGGGTCATCGTCAATTACGAAAATGTTGTATGACATAAGAATTTTAGAAATGTTGAAATTTGTTTGCTAAATTACAAAAACTATAAAGTTAATTCTAAAATATAGACAGAATTGTGACCTCCAAAAAATTAATATTTATTAAGTAATCTTTAAGAACTTTAATTATTAACAACATAAAAAATTATCACACTTCACTACCGCAAGAAATAGTCGGACAAAGTTGTAATTTGGTAATATCAATATATAGCTATAGGTTCTTATAATACAAAATTGCACAACATTATATATATTAAATATCTATCCAAAACAACAATCTTTTTTAAATTTGCAAGTTATTGAATCAACATATGGCCAGGTCTAAAAGAACTAAATCTTCAACAAAATCAAAATCTTCTTTTTTTCGTTTTTCCCAAAGGCAAAAAATCATCTTGGGTAGTTTCTTTTTTTTTCTGGGTTTAGCCTTATTGATTTCTTTCTTGTCCTTCATCCTGACATGGCAGGAAGACCAAAGTACACTGGGAGAACTCTTTAATCGTGAAGTGCCTTCAAAAAATATCATGAGTAAACTGGGAGCCTATATGGGCCATACGTTTATCTACATGGGTATTGGTATTGCTGCATTTAACCTCGCCATACTCATTATGATAAGTGGTGCCAAACTGTTTTTAAACCTTAAAAATTTCAGTCTGTTATCAAAGTGGTTTTGGGGGCTCTATCTCATGTTTGTTCTTAGCCTGGGTTTTGGCTTTTTTGCTCAAAGCTACCCTATTCTTGGTGGTATGATCGGGTATGAAATGAACGATTTGGCAACAGACTATATCGGAAGAACTGGTGCTATTCTGGTAATAGCCTTCCTTCTGATCATTTATTTTGTGGTCAGGTTAAAGTTAACGCCGCAACATGTCATTTCAAGATTGAATACAAAAAACGTTAAAGAAGATTTAGGAGACCTGTCCTCAAAATCCAAAGAAAAAGTTACACAAGTCAACGTTGAAGAAACAAAGGTAGAAAGAGAATTTGTTGAGAAAGAAAAACCAGAAGATAACACAAATGATGTCGCGGTAGAAAGTGATTTTGTAATCCACAAAAACACTGATTCGGCTGACCAGGATGTTCAGGATAATTCTAAAAAATCTGATAAGACATCAGAAATAAAAATTGAAGTTGAAGCTGCAGCGGAAGAAGAAGATGAAATTGATGAAAAATCTTCAAAAATTGTTGAAGATTTTGGTGAGTTTGATCCCACGCTGGAATTAAAGAATTTCAAATTTCCTACCATTGAATTGCTTAAAAGTTACACTCAAGGCTCAGGAATAACAATAGACGAGAAAGAACTGGGGCAGAACAAGGACAAGATCGTAGAGACCCTAAACAATTATAAAATTGGCATATCGCAGATAAAAGCCACAGTCGGACCAACGGTTACACTTTACGAAATCATTCCGGATGCCGGTATACGCATATCCAAAATAAAAAACCTGGAAGATGACATTGCCTTATCATTATCAGCTTTAGGCATTAGGATCATCGCTCCTATTCCCGGCAAAGGAACCATTGGTATAGAAGTGCCGAACCGAAAACCTTCTATTGTTTCGATGAAATCTGTAATTGCCTCACAAAAGTTTCAAAAAGCCGAAATGGCTTTGCCTATTGCTTTTGGAAAAACCATTTCAAATGAAACCTTTGTTGTAGACTTGGCAAAAATGCCCCACTTACTCATGGCCGGAGCAACAGGACAAGGGAAGTCTGTAGGACTTAATGTCATTCTGACATCTTTACTCTATCAAAAACATCCGGCTGAAGTAAAATTTGTTTTGGTGGATCCAAAAAAAGTAGAATTAACATTATTCAATAAAATTGAAAGACATTATCTGGCAAAGCTACCGGATACTGAAGAGGCCATCATTACAGATAACACAAAAGTAATAAATACCTTAAATTCACTCTGTATTGAAATGGATGATCGTTATGAGCTTTTAAAGAAAGCCATGGTGAGAAACATCAGAGAATACAATGTCAAGTTTAAAAAAAGAAAGCTAAACCCTGAAAACGGTCACAGGTTCTTACCTTATATCATATTAGTGGTGGATGAGTTTGCAGATCTTATAATGACTGCCGGCAAAGAGGTAGAAACACCTATTGCACGCTTGGCGCAGTTGGCACGAGCGATAGGAATACATCTTATCATAGCAACACAAAGACCTTCTGTGAATGTTATAACCGGTATGATAAAGGCTAACTTCCCTGCGAGGATCGCCTTTAGGGTAACTTCAAAAATTGATTCACGAACCATTTTAGATGCAGGAGGAGCCAATCAATTAATTGGTCGTGGTGACATGTTATTCACTCAGGGCAACGAAGTTATACGATTACAATGTGCATTTGTAGATACGCCGGAAGTTGAAAAAATCACAGACTATATAGGGGCTCAAAAAGCCTACCCGGATGCTTACAAATTGCCAGAATACGTTGGTGAAGAATCCAAATCACCTCTGGAAGACAGCATTGAAGACAGGGATAAACTTTTCAAAGATGCAGCCGAAGTTATCGTTACGGCCCAACAAGGCTCTGCTTCGCTGCTTCAACGTAAGTTGAAATTAGGCTATAATCGTGCAGGTCGTATTATAGACCAACTCGAGGCAGCGGGAATTGTAGGACCTTTTGAAGGCAGTAAAGCAAGGCAAGTATTAGTTCCCGACCTCAATTCGTTGGAAGAATTATTAAAAAATGAATAAATAAAGTGGTATCATATTTGATTACCTGTATTATTGCAAAACAAGTTTTGAACAATGAAAAAAATATTTTTTTTAATTACAATAGGTCTTTTTCAGTTGATCTCTTACGCCCAGAATGACCCTAAAGCGGAAAAATTAGCAGAAGAAGTCCTCAGAAATGTAAAGAGTTATGACAACATAAGTGTAGAATTCACCTATGTACTGGAAAATATTGCAGAAAACATTAAGGAGCAAACAAGAGGCGAAGTCTTTGTGAGCGGTGATAAGTACAGGCTTAATTTGATGGGTAATACTCAGATTTATGATGGTAAAAAATTATACACAGTCATTCCCGGAGATGAAGAAATAAATATTTCAACTGTAGATCCGGGCGATGATAAGACCATTACGCCATCCAAAATGCTTACTTTCTTCGAAGATGGCTACATTTACAAATGGGATATCGAACAAAAAACCGGTGGAAAAACAACGCAGTATATTAAATTATTACCTATAGACTCTGACGCTGAATATGAAAATATCCTGCTTGGCGTTGATAATATTACAAAAAATATCAGTAATCTCATTTACACCATGGACAATGGCACCAGAACAGAGATTAAAATCACGAACTTTAAACCCAACCAGCCATTATCAGAAAATGTGTTCAAATTCGACAAAAGCAAATACCCTGATTATTACATCAATGAGCTAGATTGATAAGTATTGAAAACACTAGACAGGTATATCATATCATCTTTTCTTAAGACTTTTTTTTCTGTCTTTTTAATCCTTATTCTGATTTTCACACTTTATATCGTGTGGACATTCATCAAGGAACTGGCAGGAAAAGATCTTGACCTCATCATCATACTGAAATTCATATTCTATATGATCCCAAGTCTGGTACCTTTGATTTTACCGCTTACCATTCTGGTCACCTCCATAATGACTTTTGGAAATTTTGCTGAGAACAATGAATTTGCAGCAATGAAATCTGCCGGGATTTCACTCCAAAGAGCGATGAGCGGTTTAATAGTTTTTATAATTGTTCTGGGTTATATTACATACCAGTTTTCAAATACCATTATTCCCTGGTCTGAAAATAAAACATTGACCTTAAGGCGTAATCTGGCTAAAATGAAACCAGCTATGGCCATTAATGAAAATATGTTCAGCAAAATAGGAGATTATGTCATAAGGGTTGAAGATAAATCAGGAGAAAATGATGAATTCCTTGAAGATGTATACATCAGAAAAAAAGGGAAATCCACCAGAGAAAATAATGAAACCATTAAGTCAAAAACCGGTGAATTCAGAACAAACTCTAACCCAAACCTGATCTCATTAGTACTAAAAGACGGAAATTACTATAATGAAGTTCCGCCAAGTAACTATGAGGAGAGACAGAGAAAACCATTTGTAAAGACCTCTTTTAAAGAACACGTTTTAAATATCGACATTTCTGAATTGAACAAAAATACCTTTACAGATGATACCGTAATTCACCCATATAAAGGTCTTAATACTGCAGGACTCATTAAGAATTTAGATTCGGTGTCTTTGAACTATTCAAAAAATATTACCACCTATAACCGGGGCATGAATCAAAGAAATGGTTTTCTGAACACCTTTCCTGACAGGTCTGAAGAAAATCTGAGTGCCAACAATAAATATAATAAAAACAGGAAAAGCCAGGGTCCAAAAGTCAAAACCATTCATGAGGTAGAACCGGACAGCGTTAAACAGAAAATATTACATCCAGATGGATTTTACAACATAGACAGCTTATTGCTTGATCAACCAAAACGAATATACAGTCAGGTGCTTAATTCCTCAAAGAACAACCTTAATGCTATTACTTTACAGATAAAGACTAAGGAAAGAGTATTTGCAACCAAAAGCAGAATATTGAACAGGATAGAATTAGAACTTCACAAAAAATATGCATTAGGCATAAGTTGTGTGGTTTTATTTTTTGTTGGTGCCCCGCTTGGAGCAATCATCAGAAAGGGTGGTCTGGGTTTACCTTTGGTAATATCTATTTTACTATTCCTTTCCTACCACTTTTTTGGCATTTTTGCCGGCAACAGTGCAGAAACCGGAAGTCTTAGTCCTTTTATAGCAGCATGGATCTCAACTTTTGTAATGTTACCTTTGGGTATTTATTTAACGTATCGTGCAACAACAGATCAGGGTTTTATAAACCTTGACAGTTTCGTAGATCCTGTAAAAAAACTACTGAAAAAATTAAAGATCATAAAAACTAAAGATGATGATGACGTATAATGAAAAAGAGATTAAACTGGATAAAGTCTCAGAAGCTATAGAAGCCATAAAAGCCGGAAAAATTATCATCGTGGTGGATGATGAAAACAGAGAAAACGAAGGTGATTTCCTGGCAGCTGCAGAAAAAGTTACGCCGGAGATGATCAATTTTATGGCAAAATATGGTCGGGGTCTCATCTGTTGCCCACTGACAGAAAAAAGATGCCAAAAGCTAAAACTGGACATGATGGTTGGTAATAACACAGATCCCATGGAAACTGCTTTTACCATTTCGGTCGATCTTAATGGTGAAGGCGTTACTACCGGTATTTCAGCTTCAGACAGGGCCAAAACCATAAAAGCTTTATGTAATGACGATCTAAAACCTCACCAATTAAACAGACCAGGTCATATATTTCCTTTAAAAGCTAAAGAAGGAGGCGTTTTAAGGCGTACCGGACATACTGAGGCTGCCATAGATTTTGCAAGACTTGCCGGGCTTAAGCCCGCAGGCGTTATCGTCGAAATTATGAATGAAGATGGTAGTATGGCCAGACTTCCACAGCTTATCGAAGTAGCCAAAACCCATGATCTGAAAATAGTTTCTATTGAAGATCTGGTGGCCTACAGAATGGAGCATGATTCACTGATCGAGAAAAAAGAAGATTTTAATATCCATACGAGATTTGGTGAATACAGACTCAGGGCATATCTGCAAACGACCAATAATAACATCCATCTGGCCTTGACCAAAGGTCACTGGGAATCAGATGAACCTGTTTTGGTCAGAGTGAATTCAACACTGATAAACAACGATATTCTGGGCACATTGACCAACAATGCCGACAAGAAATTGGATGATATGTTTAAACTGCTAAATAATGAAGGACGAGGCGCAATCGTTTTTATCAATCAAAATGTTGAAAGTTTGAATTTGCTTAAAAGACTGGAAATCTTAAAAGAAAAACAGAATGGTGAGCTCATTAAAGCGCCTAACATTAAAATGGATAACAAGGATTTTGGGATAGGTGCACAGATTTTGCACGATATCAATGTGCATAAAATCAGATTGATGTCAAATTCTAAACAAACCAAACGTGTGGGAATGATTGGCTATGGTCTGGAAATTATCGATTACGTCAACTACTGATTATGTTCAGGCTTGCATCAGACAGCCCTTCATTTTTTCAACTATAATCTTCACGTCAACATCATGTGTATTGATAGTATACTTTTGATCGCCATAAGGACCGTAGACTTTTTCATTAGAAATGCCATTAAACAAACCAAAAGTTGGTGTATCTGTGGCCGTGGCCAAATGCATCACTCCACTATCTGCTCCAATAAAAACAGAACAACTCTCTATTATTGCTGCCATTTCCCTGATGTCGTGACTTAGAAAGCTCTTATACGCAAAATCCACCTGTGAAGTATTTTCTTTTGGAAGCAATTCAAAAATATTCACTTCAGGCAAAGCTTCTTCAATTTCATGACAGAGATTTTTCCACCAATCCTTTGATAGCTTCTTTCTGCCTGTGGCATTGGTGAAGATCACAATAATCGGATTGTGATTGTTAAAAAGCTTAGAAACTATTGCCCTACCTTTATCTTTCTCAGGTTTTGAAAGCTTGAGTTCAAGTTTAGGATACTTAGTGGTTATTTTCTTATTTTTAATAATATACAACAAACTGTCAACCGGAATTTTTGCGATATGAACAGGCGGATTTGATTCATTTTCTGAGTAGAAGATTTTATATTTGGATTTTGAAAGTTTTACGAAAATTCGGCTTGAATTTGAACTCTCTATACCAACAATTCCCACATCATATCTTGTTGAAATAACTTTTAATGAAATCTTTATATATTTCCCGAGATGTTTGAATGGTTTTTTTGGTAAAGTATAAATATCTCCGATGCTATCGTAATTTTCAAAAATGATGTTTGAAAGTGTTCCATTAACCAGCAAATCTATTTTGCAATTTGGAAATTCTTTCTCCAAAGCCTGAATAAGGGGACTTATAAGCAACTGATTGCCTAATCTGTGATTTGGTCTGGTTACCAAAACACGTTTGACCTTACTTTTATCAGCTTTGGACAATTCAAAAATTCCTGTAGAATTCCTGAAAGATGAGGTCAAAAATTTAAAAAAACGCTTTTTGTAGGGGTTTATAATTTTGGTTAAGCCAGAACTCATGTCTTTTGATTTTTTTCAAAATTACATAAACTAAACTTCTAAAATAACCTCCTTCAAGGGTCTTCTTACCTTTTTAAATGATGCAAACTTGTCTGACTCGTTTCTTTTACCGACGGGTAAAACGAGAACAGGTTCTAAAAATGCTGTATTCATATTCAAAATTTCAGCGTAGGCCTCAGGCTGAAAACCTTCCATGGGACAGGCATCTATTCTGGATAAGGCGCAAGTGGTAAGCATATTACCTAAGGCCAGATAAGCCTGTTTTATAGCCCATTGCCGTAAATCCTCATCTGTTTTTTTAGAAAAATCACTGATCAGAAAGTCTCTGTAAGGCTGCAGAACCTCATCAGGCGTTTCTCTGATATCTTTTACCAGATCAAAATGTTTGACTATAAAATTTTTATCAATAGGCTTTTCTATGCAAATCACAAAAATATGGGAAGCTGTTTTTACCTGTTCCTGTTTATAACTGACTTCAAATAATTTTTTTTGCAAAATCTTGTCAGATATTACCAATAATTTGAGGGGCTGCAGGCCATAAGATGTTGGCGTAAGATTAAAGGCTTCTTTCAAGATATTAATCTGATCTTCAGATAATATATGATCATCGTCAAAGCTTTTCGTCGCGTATCTCCATTTCAATGCCTCTAAAATTTCCATAGTTTTTTCGGCAAATGTAAGGTCATGCACTCTACATGATTATCAAAATAATCATAAAATTAAAAAGCGCTTATACATGATAAAGACTATTTATGGATTATCGCCTGAATAACAGACTATTTATAGATTTAAACTAAAATACTGCAATATAAATAATATCAAATTAAGATTTTTTGTCTATTCATGTATAATCAATATACAGAATTATAAAAATTAGTTGGGTTAACAGACATTCTGTTATCCAACAAAATTCATTTAGACAAGTGATCTCTTTTAATTTCAGAATTATTATTATTAAGACATCATTCTGGCAAAGGATTTTATTAAACTCTGAATTTTTAGTACATTAGTTTTTTCAAAAAATTAAAATAATGCCACTAACAAATATTCCAAGTGTAGACTTAAAGAAATTCCTTTCTGAAGATTCTGTTGAAAAACAGGAATTCGTCAATGAAATAGGTTCAGCATATGAAGAAATTGGATTCGTTTCTCTAAAAAATCATTTTCTTAGTGACGAGTTGATGGAAAAGCTTTACAAAGAAGTAAAAGCATTTTTTGACTTGCCTGAAGACGTCAAAAGACAATATGAGAAAGAAGAACTTGCCGGACAAAGAGGTTATGTTTCCTTTGGAAAAGAGCATGCCAAGGGAAGTTCGAAGGGTGACTTAAAGGAATTCTGGCATTTTGGGCAGGAACCTGATGAAGACGCAAACCTACCTGAAACGTATCCAGATAATATTCTTGTAAAAGAACTGCCTGAATTTCATATAACCGGAATGCAAGCATATAAAGCACTGGAAGAAACGGGCATATATGTACTTAGAGCACTGGCCATCTATATTGGTTTAAATGAAAACTATTTTGACCACTGGGCCAGGAACGGAAATTCGATTTTGAGACCTATTCATTATCCACCAATAACGGAGGAGCCCAAAGGTGCAGTAAGAGCAGGTGCTCATGGGGACATCAACCTAATTACTTTGCTTATGGGTGCTTCTACTGGTGGTCTGCAAGTCAAAAGAAAAGATGGTGAATGGATAGACGCAAAACCTGATGAAGGTGATCTGGTGATTAACGTTGGAGATATGCTGGAGAGACACACCAATAATAAATTGAGATCTACAATCCACAGAGTCGTTAATCCTCCAAGAGAACAATGGGATAAGCCCAGGTATTCTATTCCATTTTTTATGCACCCTAGAAGTGACATGAAATTAAATTGTCTGGAAGAATGTATAGATGAAAATAATCCAAAACACTACGAGGATATTACTGCTGGTGAATTCTTAAATCAAAGGCTTGCTGAAATAGGTCTTGCCAAAAAATAGATATTATGGATTTAAAAGATCAGCTTCAAAATTTATTTCCCGATCATCAGCCGGAAGAAATTTCCCATGAAGAAGATGATAATGATATTGGCATCTGGCTTCAGGATGACCCTTTAATCTGTAAATATGAGAAACGAAAAGGTAAGCCAAACACCATCATAGAAAATTATAATGGTGCAAAGTCAGATTTTAAAATTTTGACAAAGCACCTTAAGAAACTCTGTAGTGTAGGTGGAAGCCATGATGAGGAACGCATAATCATACAGGGAGATTACCGTGATAAGATTATGGAAGAACTCAAAAATATTGGGTTCAATGTAAAAAGGGTTGGTGGATAATTATGAATAAAACCCTACATATCTCAAATGGCGCAAGTCTTACCGGACGACTTAAAGAATTGGAATTTGAAGACCCAATATTGTCATGGGAAGAAATGTTGTGCGAGGGTCCGACCACTTATGAAATTGAATCAAGAAAACTGTTCAGATTAAGGCAAAACTTTCTATCCGAAAACTATGATATTGAAATTGATCTTAAAGCCTATAAAAAAGAAATTGACAAATTAAATGATCCGGACCAATATTCAGAAATAATCCTGTGGTTTGAATATGACTTGTTCTGCCAGATCAACATGCTGGCCGTAATAAACCTGTTGCAACAACGAAAAATTAAAAAACCAATTTACCTGGTTTGCAGCGGACGTGTTAAGGGTGAAAAAGATTTAAAAGGCCTTTCAGAACTAAAGAAAAGTCAACTCTTAAACCATTACAAGCAAAGAATTCTGCTAACCAATGAAGATATAGAATTAGCAAAAACACTTTGGGGAATTTACTGTGGTAAAGATCATAATTTGTTTAAACCTTTTATAGTTCAACAATCTTCTTTTGAGTATCTGGGTAATTGTCTTAAAGCCCATTTGATGCGATTTCCTGATTCTGTGACAGGTTTAGGCACATTAGAACAAAATGTATTAAAATTACTTAAAAATCATGAAGTGACTTCACGACACCATCTTATTGGATATGCCATAAATTATCAGGGATATTACGGATATGGAGATCTGCAGTATAGCCGGGTAATCAAAAACTTAGAACCATTTATCACTGATACCGAAAACAGAATAATTTTGAATGCAGATGGTAAAAAAGTACTTGATGGCAAAATGAATGCTTTAAATATCATTAGTAATCATGTCACCTATGGCGGAGTGAAAAGATCAGATTTTAGTTTTGATCAAAAAGAAAACAAACTCATTAAAAATTAAAGATGTCAATAGCTGAAAGCGAATTAATTTTAAATGCAAACGGAAGTGTTTACCACTTAAATCTAAAACCTGAAAATATTGCCGATATTATTATAACTGTTGGTGATCAGGATCGTGTTGAGATGGTCTCTAAACATTTTGAAGTCATTGAATTTCAAACACAGAAAAGAGAGTTCAAGACCCACACCGGATTTTATAAAGGTCGCAAAATGACAGTGCTGTCTACCGGAATTGGGGTTGATAATATTGACATTGTGATGAATGAATTAGACGCTTTAGCTAATATAGATTTTAAAACAAGGACTGTTAAAGAAAAACTCAAAACACTAAGTATTGTAAGGATTGGCACTTCCGGAGGCGTTCACGAGTTTGTTGAATTAGACAAATTTGTAATGAGTAAATATGGACTTGGATTTGACGGTTTACTACACTACTACAACAATGATGTTTCCGAAAAAGAAGCCAATGCATCACTTAAAAAGATCATTGCTTTAGACCAAAAAAAAGCAGAACCTTATCTTGTAAAATCCAGTGATGAGCTTGCTGAACTTTTTGAAATGGAGATAAATGTAACATCAGGCATCACTACCACCAATATTGGATTTTACGCACCTCAGGGACGAACGCTAAGAATTCCTGCACGAGACAATAATCTGTTGGAAGATTTATCACATTATAATTATAATGGTTATTATGTCACTAACATGGAGATGGAGACCAGCGCAATTTATGCTCTGGCCAGACTCATGGGGCACAAAGCATTAGCCATGAATGCCATTGTGGCTAATCGGACTACCGGAGAGTTTAGCAAAAACTCAAAAGGTGTTGTTGAAGACCTGATTCTGTTTACACTAAATAAACTGGCCAAATTATAGACTTACCTTAGTTTTAATGCTACTTAACTTTGTGTCTTTATTGGCGTTGAATTCAAGGCTTATATAATATTGATTATTGTCTTTCAACATTTCAAATTTTCCCTGGGATAATACTTCATATCCTGCATCAGGACAAAAACAATGCTTGGCTACAGTAAGTTTTATATCTTTTAAGGAATTATCTTCGACTTGTAATTCCTCACGTTCCACCGGGATTTGAAAAAAGATCTCTTCGCTGTAGCTATCATCAGAAATTTCAGGTCTTCCTTTATATGAATAACTGTACTTAATTGTATGATACTCATTATTATCTTCAAACTTAAGGTATTTCTCTCCAATGCTATCCTCTACAATGCTTATGGATTTATTTTTCATCACTTCTGTTTTACATTCGTAACCTTCCGGACATTCGGGAGATGCCTCCAGATTTTTTAAGCTATTACATGAGAAAAAAGTAGTAACAATAAGTAGACTGATAATAAGCTTCATATTCTATTTTCTATTTTTATATTAAAATTAAATTTAAACATATAATTTATGAATATCCGTTTTCATACCTAAGCGCTTGTTATTGCGGCTACAATTACTCTATCGAAAAGTCTATCGCCAAAGTA
>CAJXVZ010000045.1 GCA_913062845.1 uncultured Psychroflexus sp. | reverse complement strand
TTTTGTCATGGTGTAGTATTCCAGTGAAAGCTTACGCATGTCATATTCGGGAAAATCACTTTGTGATAAGGCTGTGGTAAGCTGTCTGCCGCGATCTGTTCTGAAGTTGAAAAAGATTACCACATCACCATCTTTAACTCTTGCGGTAGGTTTGTCGTCTTTACAAACAACCAGAGGCTTTAAAAACTCATCTGTTGTTCCTTCTTCGTAACTATTTTCGATACTTGCCAAAACATCCTCTGTTTTTTCTCCTTCAGCTTTTACGATAAGGTCATATGCCAGTTTTACCCTCTCCCAGCGTTTATCTCTGTCCATGGCGTAATACCTTCCAATAACACTGGCTAATTCTGCCGGGTAGTCTTTCATGTAATTCTGTAAATCTTCTATAAAACCCTTACCGGATTTGGGATCTACATCTCTTCCGTCTGTAAAGGCATGCACGTAAGACTTTTTTACTCCGATATCTTTTGCAGCCTTGATGAGACCTTTTAAATGGTAAATATGTGAATGCACACCACCGTCGCTTACGAGACCCAAAAAATGTACATCCTTATCTTGCGTTTTGGCCAGTTCAAGCGCTTCTTTTAATTTTGGTTGTTCTTTTAGACTGTCATTTTCAACCGCCATATTGATTTTGACTAAATCCTGATAAACAATCCTGCCAGCCCCAAGATTCATATGTCCTACTTCAGAATTACCCATTTGACCTTCAGGTAATCCAACATTCATTCCATCAGTTCTTAATGTGGCGTTGGGATATTTTTCAATTAGACTATCTATAAATGGAGTTTTTGCAGCATCAACAGCAGAAACTGACTTGTCCGGCGCTATGCCCCAACCATCTAATATAGTCAACATTACTTTTTTATTCATTGTGCTTTATTTGAAAACTCAAATTTAAGGACTTAATATCAATTAGAGTGATTTTCCCGGATTTTATCATAATATTAAAATGAGCATCATTTGCTTTCGTCTATCAGTAATATTTATTGTTGGGATACAATAATTTAATCTTTAGTTAAAGAAAAGAGCGAGTCATTTTTTGACAATGAAAAATTAAATCCTTAGTTTTAGATTTTAAAATATAAATTATGCTCAGACACGAAAGACATGAATTGTTCAGACAAATCATTACCAATAAATACAGTATTTACAATAGTTTATTTCTGAATCTTCCTCACAACCATTCCACTTATACAGGAATATACATACCACTGCTAAGGAAGGTAAGTAAAGAGGGATTCAATGAAGCCATGTCGCCAGAAGATATTATAGAAGAGTTTGTAAGCAATCACACTCATGTTGAAAACATGGATGAAAGATTTGAATTGTTATTCAGAATCGTTCAATATGTTGAAAGACAGGTCGTTTTGTTTGACTGTGTTGAAGATGCGGCATTTCTTGAATTTCAAAGGCCTCAGATTGGTTCTTATCTTCAGCCTGATAATGAACATTATGAGGGATTGAGAGAACACCTGAAAGATTTTAGTACGCGTTTGGTGTTTACAGCACATCCAACGCAGTTTTACCCTAATGAAGTTCAAATAATAATGTATGAACTGCGTCAGGCTATTCAGAAAAACGATATTACTTCAATAGATAAATTGCTCAATCAGCTTTCTTATACACCGTTTGTAAAGAGAGAAAAGCCAACACCTTTTGATGAAGCAAAAAGCATTATCTATTATATGAGGTATGTCTATTATCAGACCATTGGTAAACTTTATCATCAGATTTTTAAAAATCTAGAGGAAGAACCAGATTTCAACCCAAGTTTGATGGAACTGGGCTTCTGGCCAGGTGGTGATCGTGATGGGAACCCTTTTGTGAAGTTTGATACGACCAGAAAGGTTTCCAGGCTTTTGAGAAATACCATCATGAAATGTTATTATAATCACATCAAAGATATGAGGAAGAAATTGACATTCAAAGGTGTAACTCAACTCACTGAAGAACTCAAGTCAAGACTCTATCAGCAAATATTTCAGGATGAGGTCTGTATAACAGATAAGGAGATTCTGGACTATCTGTACAAAATCAAATCGCTTTTGGAAAGTGAATACAAAAGCATGTTTGTTGATGAGGTTAACGATATAATAGGTCGTGTACATCTGTTTGGTAGCCACTTTGCTACTTTGGACGTAAGACAAGACAGCAGTAAACACCTCGACGCCATTCAAACTATTTTCAAAAAAGAATTCAATAAAGATTATGACAGCTTAGATGACAATGAAAAAATAGTTTATCTAACTGAAAAATCACTACAATTGAATGCAGATGATTATGAAGATGAAACAATAGTGGACACGATAAGGAATGTCTATCAAATTAAGGAAATTCAGGCCGAAAACGGAGAAAGAGCATTGCACAGATATATTATTTCTAATTCCACAAATATTTTTGACGTCCTTCATGTTTATGCACTTTTAAAATATTGCGGATATAAAGACGAAAATATAAATATTGATATCGTCCCTCTTTTTGAAACTATGGTAGGTATGGATAATTCTCAGGATGTCATGAAGGATCTGTACGAACTGCCTGTGTATAAATCACATTTAGAGAGAAGAAATAATGTTCAAACCATAATGCTTGGATTTTCAGATGGAACAAAAGACGGAGGTTACCTTAAAGCAAATTGGGAAATTCTTCAAACCAAGGAAAGACTAACAAAGGTAACCAAAGATATGGGTTATAAAGTAGTATTTTTTGATGGTAGAGGTGGACCACCGGCAAGAGGTGGCGGAAAAACACATCAATTCTATGCGGCTCAGGGTGATGACGTGGCAAATGATAAAATTCACCTTACAATTCAGGGTCAAACCATAACAAGTATTTATGGCACACATGAGCAAGCCAGTTTTAATATTGAACAATTATTGTTAGCCGGAGCCAAACCATTTAATAAATCAGTAAAATTAGATCAACATTATAAAGATCTCATTAATGATCTTGCAAACAAAAGCTACAAGAAGTATACATCATTGAAAGACAATGAACTTTTTGTCCCTTATCTTGAAAAAATGACTACTTTGAGTTATTATGGCGCCACTAATATTGGTAGCAGACCTACAAAACGGAATGCAAAAGCTGCCCTTGATTTCAAAGATTTAAGAGCTATTCCGTTTGTTGGTTCCTGGAGTACTATCAGGCAGAATGTTCCCGGTTATTATGGATTGGGTACAGCTTTAGAAAGCTATGCGGACCAACCTGAAGTCATACATGATTTATATAAAAATTCAGCATTCTTTAGAACCCTTATTAATAATAGTATGATGAGTATGAAGAAGTCTTTCTTCCCATTAACCAAATATATGAAAGAGGATAAAGTGTATGGCGAATTTTGGAAGGATCTCAGAGAAGAGTACGAATTGTCGAAACAATGGGCTTTAAAGTTGACAGGCATTAATGAGTTAATGGATAATGAGAAAACAACAAGGATGTCTATCAGCGCGAGAGAAAATATCATTTTGCCTTTATTGTGCATTCAGCAGTACGCCCTGCAAATGATACAAAAAGACCATCCTGATAAGGCAAGATTTGAAAAGCTCGTGATGAGATGTTTGTTTGGAAATATTAATGCGAGTAGAAACTCTGCGTGATTTAAAGATAAAATGTCATGTAAATATTGGATTTAAATCCTAAGTTAAGGATTAATAGTAAAAATTAACAGCTAATTTATTTTAGATATATTGTATAAATCATTTTTTTTGTATTATTGTAAAAAATTTATATCATGAAAACAAACTTAATCTATTTATTTTCTTTTCTATTTCTGGGTTTGAATACATTACTGGCACAACCGACCTTACCAGGACAGGGTACTGACGGAGGAAATGTAACTGATACACCAATTAACTTACTTATTTATCCATTTCTTCTTCTAGGTGCTTTTATTGGTTATAAGTTTTTTAGCACAAAAGAAAAATAGTATAAAATTATATATTCTCTTTTACTAAGGTAAATATTACTTATTATTGACAGAGATTCTAGTAAATTAGAAACCTCAAGGGTTCTTATCCTTGAGGTTTTTTTAATTTTTAAGGTTTTGATTCAGAACTTCAAATAAGAAATCATAAATAAATCCAATTTACTTACCGGCTTTTACTTTAGCCTCAATTTCTTCTACGACGTTAGGATCAAGTAGAGTAGAGGTATCGCCTAGCTGATCATATTCATGTGAAGCCAGCTTTCTTAAAATCCTACGCATGATTTTCCCACTTCTTGTTTTAGGTAAACCACTAACGAACAATATTTTATCGAGTTTTGCAATCGGTCCGATTTTGTCCGTGATCAATTGGTTTATTTCTTTACTTACATTATCGGTATTTCTTACCTCACCGGTATCTTTAAGTGTAATAAAGCCATATAATGCATTACCCTTGACATCATGAGGATAACCAACAATAGCCGATTCTGCCACAGCATTATGTTCGTTTATAGCATCTTCTATTGGTGCTGTTCCCAGATTATGTCCTGAAACGATAATGACGTCATCTACTCGACCGGTAATTCTGTAATAACCAACTTCGTCCCTTAAGGCACCATCTCCGGTGAAGTATTTATTTTCAAAAGCTGAAAAATAGGTGTCTTTATAACGCTGATGATTTCCCCAGATTGTTCTGGCCATTGATGGCCATGGATGCTTAATGCATAAGCGACCATCGACCTGATTGCCTTTAATTTCTTCTCCGTTTTCATCCATTAACGCAGGTTGAATGCCTATAAATGGCAAGGTTGCGTAAGTAGGTTTGGTAGGTGTTGAAAAAGGAATAGGTGTAATCATTATGCCTCCTGTTTCTGTCTGCCACCAGGTATCTACAATCGGACATCGCTTTTTACCAATATTGTCATTATACCAGTTCCAGGCTTCTTCATTAATAGGTTCACCAACAGAACCTAAGACCTTAAGACTTGATAAATCGTATTTATCGACAAGTTCGAGACCGTGTTTTGCAAGTGCTCTTACGGCTGTTGGTGCCGTATAAAATTGATTAACCTTATGTTTTTCTACAATTTCCCAAAATCTCCCAAAATCCGGATAACTAGGAACACCTTCAAACATAATTGTTGTAGCTCCATTGGCTAAAGGGCCATAAACTATATAACTGTGACCGGTAATCCAGCCAATATCGGCTGTACACCAATATACATCATTTTCTCGGTACTGAAATACATTTTTAAAAGTATAAGCCGTATACACCATATAACCTGCTGTGGTATGTAACATGCCTTTAGGCATGCCTGTTGAACCAGAAGTGTACAATATAAACAAAGGATCTTCAGCATCCATGACCTCAATGCCACATTCAGCATCAGCCTCATCTAAAAGTGGCTGCAGCCATTCGTCACGGCCATCTTTCATTTTGATGTCAGAATTGATCCGTTTGGCTACAAGTACACTTTCTACACCAGAACATTGCTCTAAGGCATCATCTACAATACCTTTGAGATCTATTGTTTTTGCGCCACGATAAGACCCATCTGATGTTATAACCATCTTGGCATCGCAATCGTTAATTCTTGTGGCGAGAGCCGAGGCTGAAAACCCTGCAAATACTACCGAATGGATTGCTCCGATTCTGGCGCAAGCCAATACAGAAACAGCCAGTTCTGGTATCATTGGTAAATAGATACAAACCCTGTCGCCTTTTTTTATACCTTTGGATTTAAGCACATTTGCAAATTTGCATACCCGCTCGTGTAGTTCCCGGTAAGTGATATGTTCACTAGCTTCATTGGGGTCATTTGGCTCAAATAAGATCGCTGTTTTATTACCTCTTGTCCATAAATGTCGGTCAAGGCAATTTTCAGTGATGTTAAGCTTGGCACCTTCAAACCATTTGATTTCCGGTTTTTTAAAGTCCCAACTCAAAACATTGTCCCAGCGTTTTTGCCAGGTAAAATGTTCTTCTGCAATCTCTTCCCAGAATGATTCCGGATTTCTTACCGATTTTCTATACACCTGGAAATACTCTTCAAAGTTTTTGATGTGATAATTACTCATATTTTTAAGTTTTATGTTTAAGGTTTAAAGTTTAATGTTCTGTTCTGCTAAAAGCTGATCTTTTTATGAATGCCGATTTGATATTGTTTAAAAACTTCTTCAATTTCTGAAATAATATTAACATCATCTATAGTTGATGGCACATTATATTCTAAATCGTCTGAAATATTGCGCAGTAATTTACGCAAAATTTTTCCTGATCGGGTTTTGGGTAATCTATTTACAACAACTACATCTCTCAAGGAGGCCACTGCCCCAATCTCGTGTCTGACCTCTTTGATGATTTCTTCTGAAATCGTTTTATGTTCCAAAGTGTTTTCTGGTTTTAAGACAACTAAAGCCAGTGGCTTTTGACCTTTCAAATCACAGTGTACACCAAATACAGCACACTCAGCAACCTGTGGATGGCTGGCAACGACTTCTTCCATCTCAGCTGTAGATAGTCTGTGACCTGCAACATTGATCACATCGTCAACCCGACCTGTGATAAAAACATATCCGTCTTCATCTCTGTAGCCGCCATCACCTGAGAAATAGTATCCTGGAAATTTATTGAGATATCCGGCTTTGAATCGCTCCGGGTTACCCCATAAATTCTGTAAACATCCCGGTGGAAGTGGTAGTTTTACACAAACGAAACCCTCAGTATCATCAGAGACTTCCTGTCCGTTTTCATTTAAAATATGGATATTGTAGCCACAAACAGGAAATGATGCAGAACCGGGCTTAACAGGATGTCTCTCGATACCGACCATATTAGCCAACATCGCCCAGCCGGATTCAGTTTGCCACCAATGGTCAATTACAGGGACTTTGAGATGTTGTTCTGTCCATTTTAAAGTCGCCATATCGCAGCGCTCTCCGGCCAGAAACTGATATTTCAAAGAAGACATATCGTACTTTTTTATGTACCTACCATTAGGATCTTCTTTTTTAATGGCTCTAATGGCCGTAGGTGCAGTAAACATGACTTTGACCTTGTGCTCGCTAATTACCCTCCAAAATGTAGAGGCATTAGGTGTTTTAATAGGTTTACCCTCAAAAAGTATAGTTGTATTTCTGTTCAGCAGCGGGCCGTATACGATATAACTATGCCCAACAACCCAACCAACGTCGCTGGCTGCCCAGTAAACATCACCTTCTTCAACACCGTAAACGTGTTTCATCGAATATTTTAAGGCCGTGGCATAACCACCGGTATCTCTGATAATACCCTTGGGTTTTCCTGTTGTTCCGGAAGTATAAAGTATGTAAAGCGGATGTGTAGATTCAACAGAAACCGGAGTAGCAGATTCTGACTTAGCTACCAATGCATCGTAATCTACATCATAAGGCTTATACGGTATATCAACACCTAGTTTTCTGTCATAAATAACGACGTGTTCAGGTTTATGAGCAGATTGCTCTATGGCTTTATCGACATAAGGTTTGTAAGGAATGATGCGCTCAATCTCAATGCCGTTTGATGCAGTGATGATTGCTTTTGGTTTACAGTCTTCTATCCTTAAGGCCAACTCGTGCGGTGCAAATCCGCCAAAAACCACAGAATGAATTAGTCCTAATCTTGCACAGGCAAGCATGGAGTATAATGCCTGTGGTATCATAGGCATGTAAATGATTACAGTATCTCCTTTTTTTAATCCCAGGGATTGTAAACCTCCTGCTAGTTTTGAGACTTCTTCATTCAACCTGTTATAAGATATGTGTTCTTTGGTGTTGGTTACCGGCGAATCATATATTATAGCATCTTCTTTACCATAGCCATCTTCAATATGTCTGTCAATACACAGATAGCTCATATTTAATTTTCCGTCAGGAAACCAATGGTAAATGCCGCTTTCAACTTCTTTGTATGCCGTTTCAGGACTTACATCCCATTTTAGCTGTTTTGATTGATCCATCCAGTATTGATCAGGATGGTCTATACTTCTTTTGTATTCTTCTGTATAATTCATAATGAATGGTTTAGGGTTGGTATAACAGTTCTATTTTATCGAGTAACTTTTTGGTTGAAAATGGCTTAGTGAAATAATCATCTGCACCGGCTTCAAGACCTTTTTTAATATCGTCATCTTTGTTTTTTGCACTCAGAAAAATAACTTTTGAGCTGTCGTTTTCATCTACTTTAATGCTTTCTAAAACCTCAAAGCCGTCCATTTTTGGCATCATAATATCCAATATTATAAGGCATGGTTTTATTTTTTCGAATATATTCAAAGCTTCAATCCCATCTCTGGCAATGCGCACATCATATCCTTTTTTCTTTAAGGCATACTCTAAAGCCATCACGATATTAGGCTCATCATCTACTAATAATATCTTTTTCATTTTCAATCGTTTTTGGTAGTTTAATTATAAATTTTGCTCCGGTAGAGTAAGTTTCATCGAGATATATAAATGCCTGATGTAGTTCTATTATTTGCTTGCAAATGGCCAATCCGAATCCACTGCCTTCATTTTTCTTAAAGGCCTGTTCGTCAGATTGATAGAATTTGTCAAAAATATAAGGTCTGTCCACTTTTGGTACACCTGTACCATTATCTTCTATACTTATAATGATGTATTTCAGATCATTTTCAATTTTTATTTGAATTTTTCCCATATCTCTTTCAACAAACTTTACAGCATTTGACAGCAAATTTGTAAAGACCTGTATCATCTTGTCGTCATCGTGTTTTAGAAAAATTTCATTTTGGAAAGACTTGAGTTTTAATTCAACATTTTTCTTATCAGCAATGGGTTTTAAGGTGTCTATGGCATGCTGAATCGTGTCCATAAGATTTTGAGTTATGCGATTGAGTTTTACTCTGCCTGTGGCCAGCTTTTCCAGGTCTAATATATCGTTGATCAGTTTGGTGATACGTTCTGTGTCGAACATTATATTTTCAAGAAACTGATTTTTTAAATCATCAGGCATATCCGTATTGTCTTTTAGGACTTCACTACTGGCCTGAATAGAAGTTATAGGTGTCTTTAGTTCATGAGCCACAGCATTTAGAAAATCATCTTTTAGTTTGTCCTGTTTCTTTAAGCTGTCATTGGCGGTTTTTAGTTCCTCGGTTAAGCCCAGCAATTGTTCAGATTGTTTAGTAAGTTGTTTGTTACTGGCTATGGCTTCTCGGTTTTCTTCAAGTATTTTCAGGACTTCGACGAGAGGAATGGGCTGTTCCTTAGCTACATTGCTTATAAGAATCTTCGCCGATGCACTGCCTACTGCTCCGGTAAGTAATTTTTCAGAAAAATTGATCAATCTTGCATCAGCTTTAGTTCCAATATCTTGTATTTTATATCTTCTTTTGAAGATATCCAAAGCTCTTTCAGCTCTTTCAGCTCCTATAAATCTGTCCCATATATTGATGATATCCCTGGCTTCAGCATCACCCTTCCACACAAAAGAATCTTCTTTCATATTTATGGCAGCACTGGAGTTTACAAATACCTCGCCATAATTTCGTTCCCTGTAATTCCCTCTTCTTATAAGAGAAAAACCAATAAATGCAAAAATGTTTAAAGAAAGGCTCCAAAAGAAGCAATGGTTGACCGGCGATAAAAAAGATAAGCTTTCGGCTTGAAAATATAATATTTCAGCTTGATTTACTGTCCTCACAGATGCATCTGTAAAATCAGTATTTTGGAAAAACGGAAATACATAAAGAATAAATACTACTGCTAAACCGGTAATCATACCAGATTTTGCACCAAAAGCTGAGCCCCGATTCCAAAACATACCTATAAAAAAAGAGGGTGCAAGTTGAGCAACCAACAAAAATGATAAAAGACCAATAGAAAACAGAGTAGTTTGTGGATTTACAAATCTATAAAGCAAAAATGAGATGGTAATTAAAGAAAATACGGACAGACGCCTGATGTTCTTGATAAGTTTTTGATTTTTTTCATGTTCATGCTTTTGAAAAGTTTTGATGAAACCGTAAGGAATAATCAAATTGTTACTCAGCATGGTTGAGAGTGCCAGCGTGGAAACAACTACCATTGATATAACTGCGGAAAACCCTCCTATAAATACCAAAACGGCAAGAAAATGATCTCCGTTTTGCAGTGGCAGTAAGAGTGAATAATAATCGGCGTTTACATTTTCACTAAAATTTAACCTTCCGCCAAAGGCTATAAACAGTACAAATACATTAAAGATTAACAGGTATAATGGGAAAAACCAAATAGCCGAATGCAATTGCTTTTTATTTTTATTTTCAACGACACTTGCCTGGAATTGTCTTGGTAAAAGGAAAATAGCTAAAAATGATAACACAATAGTAAACCACCAGTTGATGCCGTCCTCAAGTCCGTTAAATTTCGTGAGCGAAGAAACATCAAAGTTTTTAGAGGCTTTGACGTATATGTCCTGAGGTGAATCAAAAAGATAAAAGCAAACGTATATGCCTACAAAAACAAAAACAGCCAGCTTAATGATAGACTCTACCGATACTGCAAAAAACAGTCCACGTTTTTGCTGAGATGCGTCATAGCGTAATGTACCGTAGAAAGCCGAAAAAAAGGCGAGAATTATTGCAATGTAAAACGTGGTATCTGTAAAGAGATATTTACTTTCATTTGAAAAATCATCTGAGTATGATA
Organism: uncultured Psychroflexus sp.; assembly: GCA_913062845.1. Classification (GTDB taxonomy): domain Bacteria; phylum Bacteroidota; class Bacteroidia; order Flavobacteriales; family Flavobacteriaceae; genus Psychroflexus. The sequence goes on along the minus strand of CAJXVZ010000045.1, from coordinate 12,925 downwards.
AAATATTAAAACTTTCAGCAACAGCTTTAAGTTGGAGACTTATGTAAGGAATAATACTTAAAGCACAAATAATTGTAACAATAGCTCCGACGGAACGGTTATTTCCATACCTGAGGGAAATAAAATCTGCTATACTTGAAATATTGTAAACTTTTGAAAGTCGTATTATTTTTTGTAAAATATATATCCAAAGAGGAGCAGCAATAACTGGCCCCAGATAAATTGCAAGGAACTCAACACCCGATCTGGCAGCTACACCAATACTTCCGTAGTAAGTCCAGGCCGAACAGTAAACCGCCAGTGAAAGCGCATAAATGTAGGGTGACTTTACCAGTTTAGATTTCTTATTTACTTCCGCCCAGTATGCTATGAAAAATAAGAACCCAAGATAGAGTACAATTACAAATATGAGTAACCAGCTATTTATCATATCTTTTTAAAATAATGTAAATTGACACCACAGCCATCAACCAGGTAATGAAGATAAAAAAATAGAGCATTGGAAAACCCAAAATCATGCTATCCGTATTGAACAGCATGACTGCGGGAATATTCCATAAAACAATCAACACAATTGAAATTAATATTATTTTCTGTTGATGTCGTTTTTTCATAATTAGCTATAAGCTTTTAGTTATTAGCTATTAGCTTTTAGAAAACAGAAAATAAACCACAGACTAAAAGCTAAAAGCTAAAGACTATGTTAGTGTCCTGTCGCTTCTCCGGCACCACTTGGGATACGTATGTTTTCAACAATTTCCTGAACTTCTTCCGGCGGAGCAGCGGTTACTTTACTCACAAAGATTGAAATCACAAAGTTCACGATCATTGCCACAGATCCAAAGCCTTCAGGTGATATTCCAAACCAGTAGTCATCGGCCGTCCCTCCACCAAAAAGGTCGAATTTAAATTTCATCATATAGAAAAGCATCAGAGAGATTCCAACGATCATACCGGCAATAGCGCCTTCTTTGTTCATTTTTTTATAGAAAATCCCTAAAATAATAGCCGGGAAAAAGGAGGCAGCTGCTAATCCAAAAGCCAGAGCTACAACAGCAGCGACAAAGCCAGGTGGATTGATACCGAAATAACCGGCAATAACTACAGCAACAACCGAAGACAAACGAGCGGCAATAAGTTCTCCTTTATCTGATATTTTAGGATAAACCATTTTTTTGATCAAATCATGGGACACAGATGAAGAAATAACTAAAAGTAGTCCTGCTGCAGTAGATAGTGCAGCAGCCAGACAACCTGCAGCAACCAAAGCGATCACCCAATTTGGTAGATCTGCAATTTCCGGGTTGGCCAATACCATAATATCCCTGTCTACATAGAGTTCATTGGCATTACCGGAAGGATTTGTAACTATTCTTTGACCAACAGCACCTTTTTCTCCTTCGAGGTATTCCGGCGCTTTACCTTCAATGGCCTTTCCACCATTTAAGCCTGCACCCACATATTGAATCTTGCCATCTTCATTTTTGTCTGCCCAGCCTATCAATCCAAGATCTTCCCAGGTATTGAACCAGGCTGGTAATTCTTTATATGGTCTTTCAGAAACTGTTTCCATCAAATTTAATTTGGCAAAAGACGCTACAGCAGGTGCTGTCACATAAAGTATACCAATAAATAATAATGCATAGCCTGCTGATTTTCTGGCATCTTTTACACGTTTTACTGTAAAGAATCTTACAATAACATGTGGTAATCCGGCTGTACCAACCATAAGTGCCAGGGTGATAGCCAAAGTATTAAGCATATTTCCGGAGCCTTCTGTATATTCATTAAAGCCTAGTTCCTGACTTAATCCGTCCAGTTTGTCCAACATGTAGGTGTCCGGATTAGATACCAGTGTATCGCCCATACCAAACATTGGAACTGGGTTACCTGTCATTTGAAAAGAAATAAAAATGGCCGGAACCAGGAAGGCAAAGATCAATACACAATATTGAGCGACCTGCGTATAGGTGATACCTTTCATTCCACCAAGTACTGCATAGAACAGTACGATAATCATGCCTATAACTACTCCAGTTTCTATTTCTACTTCCAAAAACCTTGAAAATACAACGCCAACACCACGCATTTGACCGGCTATATAGGTAAAAGATACTAATAGTGCGCATATTACTGCTACCGCTCTGGCAGTGTTTGAATAATAACGGTCTCCTATAAAATCAGGAACTGTAAATTTTCCAAACTTTCTGAGGTAAGGCGCAAGTAATAGTGCCAAAAGGACATAACCACCGGTCCATCCCATTAGGAAAACGGAGCCATCATACCCCATAAAGGAAATGATCCCCGCCATTGAAATAAATGAGGCAGCCGACATCCAGTCTGCAGCCGTGGCCATACCATTGGCCAGTGGAGAAACACCGCCACCGGCAACATAAAATTCTTTCGTAGAACCAGCGCGGCTCCAGATGGCAATGCCGATGTATAAAGCAAAGCTTAGTCCAACAAATATATAAGTTAAAATTTGAGCATCCATAGTTTTATTGTTTATCGAATCCGTATTTTTTATCAAGTTTATTCATTAATCTTACGTAAACAAATATCAGAATGATAAATACGTAGATCGAGCCTTGTTGGGCAAACCAAAAGCCTAGTTTAAAGCCACCAAGTTTTATTTCATTGAGCTGTTCTACAAAGAGAATGCCTGCGCCATAGGATACCAAAAACCATATTGTCAGCAGTATGACAAGGTATCTCAGGTTTTCACGCCAGTATTTTGTAGCGTGTTTTTGTTTTTCTGAAGGGTTATTTTCCATAATTGTTTGAATTTTATAAAAATATGTGAGCTTGTAATCTGAATATGTTTGAAGATTCAGCACCGGTAAATCCACGATTTCCGGAGGTAAATTCTGCTGTTAATTTTGCGAAATGGCCATTGACGAAATAGTTGAGTCCAACGCCAAATTCATTACTTCTTTCCGGTGTGAAATCCAGATCTGCTGTGTTATATGTGATATAAGGCATAAGCTTAAGGTCCCTGAATAGCAAACCGGCTTGTCCGTGAATAACAGTACCTGAAGATGGTACAAGACCTCCGGAATCAAAACCGTCTGTATTGCCATAACCATAATTGTAATAAGCTCCTAAAGTGCTTATGGCAAGCTTTTCATTCAATGGGGCATCGTAGAATATATCAGCAGCAAAATGCGTTACAGATTCTCTGTTGTCCAATGTATTTACAGCGAGTGCGTTCGGATGATGAAAAAAACCTGCACCCAGACTCAGTACTTTCTTCTTTCCCAGATAGCTTCCTACAAAATAGGGTAGCTTGTCGGATTCCTGTTCAAAGAAATCGTATTTGAAATATCCCGCAAAATTCCATAATCCATCAGAGTTTGATGCAGAATTGTCTACCTGATAGGTTGGAACTGCACCTAATGCTCCGATATTATTTCTCGCGTTATTTGCAGAGATTCTGTATTGAAGTTTACCCAAAGTACCTTTTGCATAAATTCCCAGATGTCTGGCAAATTGATCGCTTGTCGTAATGTTATTCCATGGGAATAATCTCACATCAGAATTACCGGCGCCTGGATTATCCAGGGTCATCATATTGAGTGTACTCTGGTTTGATAATCTAGAAATACCGTTCCAGTAGTGTAAACCAGCCCCAACGTGTAATTTACCCTGTTCAATAGCAAATTCTCCCCATGCGTCGTGAAGAAAAAGCAGGCTGGTTTGATTATCCGTTTGTGAGTTGGGATTTGCCGTAAGTGTATTTGGACCAAGGTTGTTGAGACCAAAATGTGTAAGAATTAAAAATTTTGGAGAAATTTGAGCATAAGCCAAAAACCGGGATCTTCTTATAGAAAATCTCAGGCTTTCCTGATTAGAATTACCTTCTAACCATAATTGATGCCACATGATAAATCTGACATATTTGCTGCCGTCTTCATTCAATTTTGCCTGGAGTGGCTTGTATGAATGGTCTGGTTCCATATCTTCCTGCTGGGCAGAAATACCCTGAGGAAAAAGGCAGAAAATAAAAGAAAGCAAAAGGATGTAAAAAAGCTGTTTCATAAAATTTGGTGTTGATTAACGAAATCGTTTGAAATTTCTCCAAATATGTTATGAAACTATTGTTAAATAAAATATAATATAGTTTTATGTAAATTAATATAGTTAATCTTTGAAACGCTCCCATTTTATTAGCATAAATTTATCTCCAAGTTCTGTAACAATAACACCGGCACCTTTTATATTTTCACGTTTAGCAAAAAAGTTTGCCAGTTCATCACTGGTTAATATTTTATAGGTTGGATGATAGTCGGACTGGTGTATTTTTTTGATACCATGTTTGCGAACCCACTTCATAACCGTTACATGAGACACACCCAGAATGCGTTCTATTTCTCTGTATGATATTCCTTCAAGATAGAGTTGAAGCGCTTTTGTGACGTAGTATTTATCTATGCTCTTACCTAATTTATTTACAGTAAAATGGTAACTACAGGATTTGCATTTGTATCTTTGGCGATCATTGAGTATACCGCTTTTTATGATTTCGTCAGACTGACATTGAGGACAGGTTTGCATAACTATAACTATTTAGCACAAATATATTAAATTAGCAAATATATTTAACTTATTGAGAATATATTATTTTGACTATTTCCTCAATCTAAACACTTTTCAGCACAATGAAATAATAAAATAACAGAAGGATCTACTTATTCACAACAATGCAGAGAATACTGTTTTCTAAATACAAATGATAAAATAGATTTCTTTTACTTATAAGTAGTTTAATGATTTAAAAGCTTTTAAATATTTTTGAAAACACAAAATAACAGAGGTTAAGCGTATTTTGTTCGATCTAAATTACATATCGACAAAAGTTAAATTTGAAATTCAATTAAAAATAGCTTTAGTCTTTTTTTGTTAAGATATCTTAAATTTTTAATTTTGACAATTAAATATCCTTGTCTTGACAAAGCAAATCATCACCTGTACTTTAATATTATTTACCCTGGTTGTTTACTCTCAAAACAATATCTACCAATCATTGATTATTGACGAAAAATATACCAGAAACGCAAATTCCTGCATAAGAGAGGAATCTACCTTAATTGAGGTGGAGTCGGAAAAGAATGTAGTCACGGAATACAAAAAAGTAATCACTGTTTTTAATGAATACGGTAATCGGGATATAGATGCAGTTGTTCACTATGATAACAATGTTTCAGTAAATAAGCTTGAGGCTATCATTTATGATCAGTTAGGAAATGAAATAAAAAAAATAAAGAAAAAAGACTTTCGAGATGTCAGTGCGGTTGATGGTGGTACGCTCTATTCAGACAGTCGCTTCTATTTTTTAGAGTACAAGCCTTTAAACTATCCTTATACCGTCGAGTTTACGTATAAAACAAAGAATAAGAACTCGGCATTTATGCCTCCATGGCAGCCGATAAGCAATTATTACCAAAGCGTAGCAAAAAGCGAGTTCATTGTCAGAGATCTTGATGAATCAGGATTAAGGACGTTGGAAAAAAATCTTGACTTTCAGGATAATATTTCAGTAGAGAAAAAAGAGAATGAAATCATATGTAAAGCACAAAATCTCACAGCTGTAGTTAAGGAAAATTATAGTCCAAGTCTCGCTTCATTTACACCAATTGTACATTTTGCATTATCAAGATTCTACCTTGAAGGGGTTAAAGGTGAGGCTTCAAACTGGAGTGAATTAGGTAAATGGCAATATGAAGAGCTTATAAAAGACAGAGATGAAATATCAGAACAAACAAAATCTGAAGTTCTGGCCCTTACCGAGGGTGTCGAGGATACCCTTGAAAAAGTGAGGTTAATTTATGAATATGTCCAAAACAAAACACGTTATATCAGTGTTCAGGTAGGCATAGGAGGCTGGCAACCGATTTCAGCCGAAGAGGTTGATAAGGTGTTATATGGAGATTGTAAAGGGCTTACAAACTATACAAAAGCTTTATTGAAAATTGTTGGTATAGAATCCAACTATACTATCGTATTTGCCGGAAATGAAAAACGTGATATTGAAAGTGAATTTGCTTCAATGCAAGGTAATCACGTGATATTGAATGTTCCTACCGAGGAAAAAGACCTCTGGCTGGAATGCACAAGTCAGGATATTCCATTTGGGTTTTTAGGCGATTTTACAGATGACAGAAATGTGCTTGTCGTCAATGAAAATGGCGGTGAAATAAAACGAACTGATGCCTATTTTGCAAGAAATAATTATCAAAAGCTTACAGGTGATATGGTTATTTCTGCAAGCGGAGACCTGAAAGCTGATTTTAAGATAAGCTCATACGGCACACAATATGATAACAAATACAAATTAGAGAAAAAGTCTGTTAAGAATATAAATAAGTTCTATAAATCCTATTACGGGCATTTGAAAGATTTGGTTATCGATTCTTATAATTTTGAAAATAATAAAAGAGAAGTAAAATTTACTGAAAATTTGATGATTTCAGCCAGGCGATACGCCAATAAATTCGGTAACAGGATCATGCTGACGGCGAATGCACTGAATCAAAGTATTGGTATTCCCGATAAATATGAAAACAGACAAACACCTTTTGTTGTGAATAGAGGCTTTTATGATGAGGATACCTTAAACATTAAGTTGCCTAAAGGGTATACCATAGAATCTATGCCTGAGTCCAAAAATATATCAACAGAATTCGGAGAATATACTGTGAATTTCTCTTTATTGGAAAACGGCGATATTCAATATACAAGAAATATGCTCCTTAAAAATGGTGATTATTCTAAAGATGATTACTCAAAATTCAGAGCATTTTTTATTGAGGTCAATAAAGTCGATCAATCAAAAATAATTTTAGTTAAAAAAACATAAATACAATAATATGAAGTTAATCAGTTTTTTATTCTTCATCTTTTCTATCAATTTATTCGCCCAGGAAGTCGATCTCGAAGAATTTGAAATAGAAGATGTCACCAAAGAAGAACTCCTACAGTCTTATCACCCGAAAGACTCCAGTGCGCCGGCGGCAACATTATTTAAAATAGGATACCTGACAATGCGATATGATGACGGTTGGGTTTATAAACTTGAAATCACTAAGCGTATTAAAATATACAATCAGGAAGGATATGATTATGCAACCATAAAGATCCCGTATTATTATGGTCGAAAAAACGAAAACAGAGAAAACATAAAAAAAGTTAAGGCTTATGTTTATAACCTTGAAGGAAAGAAAATAGTTGACGACAAAATAAAAAACAGGGATATTATAGATGAACAATCAACAGAATTGTGGAATCAGGTCAAGTTTACATTTCCTAATATCAAACCCGGTTCAATCATTGAATATTCTTATATATATGAATCACCAAATATAAGTGAACTTCCTGAATGGTTTTTTCAGGAGGAAATACCTGTGAATTACTCAAAATATGAAATGGTTATTCCTGAATATTTTGGTTATAAGCCAAAAGTTAAAGGTTATCATCGCATTCACCGAGCACAGGAATATACGAGTTATGAAATGGCTTATAGAGTTGAAGGTACAAGCGATAGCTATGGAATAGGTACCAATGTAAACACTTCTACAGGGACATCAACCGAGCAAGGAATAAAGTATACTTATGTGGCCTTAAATGTGCCAAAATTAAAGGATGAACCTTTTGTAAACAATCATGACAATTTTTTGACCTCTATAAAACATGAAATGTCGTACTACAAAGACCCGACATACAACACCTATAAAGAGTTCACTACAACATGGAAAGATGTTGCACTAACCTTGCAAAAGTCAGAAAATTTTGGAGGAGAGCTTAGCAGGACCGGCTATTTTGAAGATGATATAGACGCTATAATTTCAAGCTCAAAGACAGATGACGAAAAACTGATGAGAATATTCAACCACGTCAAACAGCACATGACCTGGAATGATTATTTAGGCATCTATAGCTCTGACAGGTTAAATAAAGTCTATAAGGAACGTACAGGTAATATCGCTTCCATCAACCTAATGCTTACAAGTATGCTAAGGTATGCCGGTTTTGAATCAAATCCCGTTCTGGTGAGTACAGTCGCGAATGGTATTCCCGGGAATTCACCTTCTACAGGTGATTTTAATTATTTGATTTCATCAGTTGAGTTTGGTAGTGGTAATTTTATTTTGCTGGATGCATCAAATCCTTTTACAGGACCAAATTTACTGCCTACTTATATTTTAAATTGGCATGGTCGTTTGGTGAGACCAAACGGAACTTCAAAGCAAGTGAACTTAAATCCCAAAGAGTTGTCCAAAGACAATTTTATCATGAATATTAATTTGCATCCCGATGGCAAATTAGACGGACAAATGAGAAGACAATACACAGATCAATATGCTTTTAGGTATAGAATGAATTACAGTTCTTCAGATAAAGATGATTATGTCAATAAATTACAAAACAAATTAGGTATAAACATCACTTCCTACGAAAGCAAAAATATTGACAATCTGGCTGAACCTGTTATTGAAACTCTTGCATTTGAAAATGATGGCTCTGTTGATGTGATAAATGACAATTTATACTTATCGCCACTTTTGTTTTTAGTGCAGGATGAAAACCCTTTTAAACAAAATACCCAGGAAAGAAAACTCCCAATTGATTTTACTTTTCCAAAATCTCAAAAATACATGATCAATGTAAAACTACCCGAAGGCTACGAAGTAGAATATATTCCGGAATCTGTTGCTGTCGCTCTGCCTAATGACAAAGGATTGTATAGGTTTAACATGAAAAAATCACCAACAGGAGATATACAGATTGTGGTTAGTAAGGAATTAAAGCAGTCTATTTTAGGACCTGAGTATTACAAGCCTTTAAAAGATTTCTATAAAACGATCGTTGAGAAGGAGACAGATAAAATTGTTCTGAAAAAAATCTAGGGATAGCTGAGGTTACAATGAGGTTAAGATTCTTGATTTTTTTTACATTAATTTCAACCAATTATATTTTTGGACAAAAACTTGAATTTGGAGAGATTGACCTTAGCGAATTAAAATCCTCTAAGAACGTTCTTGATTCCACGGCACATTCTGCTTTTTTATTTAAAAATGCAGAGTTAAACATGATTTATAATTACGGCGTAGGTTGGAAGTATGAATTAAAAGTCACAAACAGAATTAAAATTTACAAGAAGGAAGGTTTTAAATACGCAACAGTACAGATCCCTTATTACAAAGGAAACTCAAATGCGGAAGATGTTAACAGAATAAGGGCTCATATTTTCAATTTAGTTGATGGTCAGATTGAAAAAACCAAACTAAAAAACAGAGATATTATAGACAATGATGTAGATGATAATTGGAGTGAAATTAAATTTACCTTTCCAAATCTAAAGGAGGGTTCAGTTATTGAGTATACTTACGTATATTCTTCTCCATTTATATCATTCCTGCCGGAATGGAGTTTTCAGGATAGAATTCCGGTACAAAACTCTGAGTATACCTTAACCATTCCAAAAATATTTGGCTATAATGAACATTTTAAAGGCTTTCACAATGTAAATAAAACCCTTGAAAGTCTGGCTTCTTATAGCAGCGGCAGTCTCAACGTCAATGCATTAAAGTATAAATATCATTCTTTTAACATACCTGCTATCGAAGATGAAGGACTTGTAAATAATCTGGATAATTATGTTACTTCAGTGCAGCATGAGCTTGCAGCTTACAAAAGTCCGAATAGCGGAGAGATTTTTGATTATAAAACCAGTTGGGATAAGATCGCAAAAGAATTAATGAATTCTGATTTGTTTGGTAAACAGCTTTTTCTCACAAAATATTTTGAAGAGGATCTTAATGAAATCATCAACAAAAAACTACCAGATAGAGATGAAATTGAAATGATTTTCAACTATGTAAAAGCGAAAATTAAATGGAATGAATATATAGGTTTATACTGTTCAGACGATCTAAAACATATATATGAGAAAGGTTCAGGAAATACTGCAGACATTAACATTATGCTTGCCGGCATGTTGAAGTATGCAGGACACAAGGCTTACCCTGTTATTCTGAGAACCGTTAGCTCAGGTATGCCAAGCAAAATTCCTTCAACACGATTTTATAATTACGTTATTACAGCTGTAGAAAAGAATGACGGAAGTTTTATACTACTGGATGCTACTGAAAAATATGCTCATGTAAACATATTACCGTTTAGATGTTTAAATTTTTATGGCAGATTATTCAGAGAAAATTTAACAAGTGAAAAAATTGAACTCTTTGCTAATGAAAAATCAGATAAGGATTTTTTATTAAATATCAATTTAGATAGTATTGGAAACTATACAGGACAAATGCGCATTAAATATTCAAATTATTATGCTCTCAGACAAAGGGAAAAGTTATCAGATACAGATGAGAAAACCATTACTACAGGCTATGAAAATATGTATAATATTGATATCGTAAAATATTCATACAGCAATCTCGAAGATATTACCAAGCCCTTGGTAGAAACCATATCTTTTAACTCACAAAATCAGGTGGATCTTATAAATTCCAGTATTTATTTTAACCCGTTATTCTTTTTGGCCAGAAAACAACATCCTTTTAAACTTGAAAAAAAAGATAGAAAACTTCCAATTAATTATACTTATCCTAAGTCCCAAAAATTTATAATTACAATAAACTATCCTAAAAATTACAAACTTGAATACCTTACAACAAATGAAGCCATAAATTTGACGGATGGAATAGGCAATTATAAATTTATTACCAATACCTCAAATCAAAAAAGTATTCAAATCATGGTTAATTATAATATCAATGCAACTTTTTTGGATGCGAAGTATTATGACGAATTGAAGAAATTTTACAATGCAATTGTGAACAAAGAAACAGACAAAATAGTTTTGAAAAAAATAGAATGATGAGTATAAAATCTGCACAACAGCAAGTTGATGAATGGATAAACGCCCATGGTGTGAGATATTTCAATGAACTTACAAATATGGCTCAGCTCACCGAAGAGGTTGGAGAGGTTGCGAGAATCATTGCCAGAAGATATGGAGAGCAAAGCGAGAAGGAAAGCGATAAAAATAAAGATCTGGGCGAAGAGCTGGCAGATGTTCTTTTTGTAGTACTTTGCCTTGCCAACCAAACAAATACCGATTTACAATCTGCATTTGACAAAAAGATGGATATAAAAGCCAAAAGAGATCATGACAGACATCATAATAACCAAAAACTCAAGTAAATATGTTTTCTAAGGTAATTAGTCATAAGGGCTTTTGGAGATCGGTGACTTTCCTTTCTGCTATGTTTATTGTTATATACAATATTGCCGATGTGTTTATGGTATTCGAAGGCAGTTTCTCTGCCTATATTTCAGAACGGTTCGCATCAGAAAACTTGTTAAGGTTTTTTTCTGCAAATATTGCCAGTGGATTTGTTTACGGTTTTATTGTGAGTTTTTTTAAGTTCAGAGGTAAAATAAAAAAGGAATCAAATTAAATCCGGAGATGCACAAATATTTAAAAACCTCTGAATTTGAAGGTCAGTTCAATATCAGAATTTGCGGATCCAAGAGCGAGAGTAACAGGCTGCTCATACTCAAGAAGCTGTTTCCGGAAATTGTCATCAATAATCTTTCTACGTCAGATGATACTCTTGTTTTGGAAAATGCTTTAGCAGATGACCTTAGCACAAAGGATATTCATCACGCCGGAACAGCGATGCGTTTTCTTACAGCTTACTATGCCTTCTATACAAAAAAAACCATTAAACTTACGGGTAGTCAACGCATGCAAAACAGACCAGTCAAGATACTGGTTGATGCCTTAAGATCTTTAGGGGCAAAAATTGATTACGCTGCTCAGGATGGCTATCCGCCGCTTATCATACATCCCTCGAATATTACGAAAAGTGAGGTTGAACTACAAGCAAATGTCAGCAGTCAATACATCAGTGCTTTGATGCTTTCAGCACCGAAACTTCCGGATGGTCTCAGCATCAGATTTATATCTGAGATCACTTCATTCCCTTATCTGAATATGACAATTCTATTGATGAAAAAGCTAGGTGTTAAAGTGGATTTTGATGAGAAAAGTATTAGAATATTTCCTTGCGAAAGTATATATCCGGTAAATATAGATGTTGAATCGGATTGGAGTTCAGCGTCTTACTTTTATAGTCTGGTGGCCTTATCGCCAAAACTGGTTCTCAACTTAGGCACATATTTTAGAAATAGTTTACAAGGTGATTCTGGTATTGTTTCAATTTATAAAAAGTTAGGTGTAAAGACTACTCATCTGGATAATTCAATAAAGTTGGAAAACACAGGACAAAATTCAATACAGTTTTTGGACTTAAATCTTGTTGATATGCCGGATATAGCTCAAACTGTGGCAGTCACGTGCCTGGGATTAGCCTTACCTTGTAAGCTGACAGGTCTTCATACTTTAAAAATAAAAGAAACAGACAGGCTTGTAGCTATGAAAACTGAACTTGAAAAATTCGGAGCAGATGTCAATATTACTAAGAATTCTCTTAGCATGAATCCGCCAAAAGTAATGCAAAGTAATCAGCATGTGAATACTTATAATGATCACAGAATGGCAATGTCATTTGCACCTTTAAGTTCAAAGGTAGATCTTACCATAAATGATGCAAATGTTGTAAGTAAGTCCTATCCGGATTTTTGGAATGATTTTGATAATCTTGTAGGATAACGAAAAATTTTTATTCAAAAGTTTTAAAGTTTTAATATTTATTTTAGATTTGCTTAAAACTTTATATCATGAAAAAAGCAATTTTATCACTCGTATTATTAGCGTTTATAGCCATTAATTTTACAAGCTGTAAACCAGAAAAAGAAAAAGAGAACGAAGAGGTTGAAGAGGTAATGGAAGAAACCGGAGAAGCAGTAGAGGAAGCCGGAGATGCAGTTGAAGACGCTGCCGACG
>CAJXVZ010000044.1 GCA_913062845.1 uncultured Psychroflexus sp. | reverse complement strand
GAATGTGAATTACAATGATGTCAAAGAACCTATTTGTAATCAACTGTCACTCAGTTTGTTTTAAGTGGACAGTTATGTAAACAATTATAGGAATGATGCCAAATCCAATACCCATAACAAGGGCATAAACCAGCGAAATCCTAGCCAATATTCTTAAGCCTTTTTTATGGTAAAAGCCCAGTGTTTTGAAACCGCTTTTAAGGCCGTGATAAAGGTGAAAAGCCAGAGGAATGGACAAAATACTGTAAAACAGCACGAACCAGATATTTTGAAATAATTCATAGGTTACGCTGAACACATCTTTATAACCATTGGCATCTATATTGACGTCTTCGCCGATACCCAGTTTAATCCTGGCCCAAAAATTGGCCAGATGAACTATGATAAAAATTAAGATCAACGTACCCAAAACACCCATGTTTCTGGAATACCAGCTGCTGTTTTGCTGACTTTTATTCATCACATATTTGGTGGGTTTGGCTTTTTTATTTTGAATTGTGATCAAAAGGGCGACAACCGCATGAATTATAATAGACAGGTAAAGCACATATGCTACCACGGTAATGAGTGGATTTTCTCTTAAGGTATGCGAATAACTGTTGTATAGCTCTGAAGCTAAATCGTTTGGAAGTAGTAAAATAGCATTGGCTGAAAGGTGCACCACCAGAAATACACATAAGAAAAGACCGGTCAGTGCAATAAGTGTCTTGCGTAGAAATAAAATATTTGCTGGCATTGAAGTTTTATTTTCAGACACAAATATCTTAAATGTATCTTAAAATAAAATGACTAAAGTCAGTTGAAGCTGATATATTCTTCTGGCATTCAGATTAAAACCTGTTCTACCTCACCTTAAGCCAACCGGTGATGCTCAGGCGTTCCCCTTTTAAAACCGGTTTAACTTCATGTTCTAACACAGAGCTTTCAAAAATGACCAGTCGGCCGAATTTTGGTAAAATAGGGATTGATTTTTCTTCAGGGCCTTCATTTTTGTAAATGACAAGTTCACCACCATTGTCTACTGTCCAGGCTTTATTAAGATATAAAACCATAGACAATTTTCGTCTTTGGTCATTTTCAAAAGTGTCCAGATGTCTTTTGTAAAATCGTCCTTCAGGATATACGGCATAGTGAAATTCCTTATGTAAAATCCCCATAAAACAGGTCCTGTTGAGGTAGCTTACAAAATCATTTACAGCATCAAAAAATGTTTTTTCAGTGGAGTTTGCCATTTTTTCGTCAATCCACTGGATATAATCGCCGCGGATGTCCTTGACGATCTGTTCATCGAAATGTTTTCCGATAGCTGCTTTTTTTAATTTGTCATGGTCATGCAGGAAATGAAGCTCAGCATGGAGTTGACCGATGAGAGATGCCTCAAAAAAACCGTCAACCACGGCATAATGCTGATGGATAAGGTCTTCTATAATTTGTTCATAACCAGAATGATAATCGCCGCTTAAGGCTTCTGAGATCAGGGTATTTGTCATTTGCCAACAACACCTTTGGAAAAAAAGGCCTGCAAAAATAATCTATTTTAAATAATAATTTATTTTTGATCATAAAAATTCGAAATGAAACATTGGATAGGATTAGTGGTTACTTTAATTATTTTTAATAAAGCATCTGCACAAATTGAGATTGGATCTGAAGGGACATTTGCTAATAAATGGCACGAAGGCAAATTGGTTCTTAAAAATAATAAAACTTTTCAAGGTCTCGTAAAATTTGATGATGTCACTAATGACTTAACAGGAGGTCTCTCACTAAGCAACAAAGTCAAGTTCAAGGAAAATGAAAATGCGAAAAAGCAAAAATTTAAAAAGAAAGAAATTGATTATTTTGAAATTATCAACAATTCAGGTTTGCACTTTAAATACACTTATATTAAAGTTAAAGTTCAAGGTTTGATTTTGGTAAAAATTGAAGAAGAGGGAATTGTAAATTTATATACACAAGATTATAACTATTGGTCTGAAAATCCCCAAATCTATTACAGTGGTTCGAATGTCTATGTCAAAAAGGCAAATGAAAAAAATTGAACTATTTATTCTTAGCTAATGCTTTCAAATCTTTTAAAAAAGAGGCAATGGATTATTTTAGTGACTGCCAAGAATTGACTTCTAGAATCGAAAATGAAGAACTGAAAAGGAAAGATTATAAAGAAATTGTTGCTATATACAATAAGTGCTTCAATTAAATGCTTATAAGTTTTTACAACTCTTCCTCTCGATTTCAATTAATCAAATATTTTTCAACACCATATATTTTTAGATATTTTTTTTGATTTTTAAATAATTATAGAAGTACTTCATATATTTTGAATTCTGTGATGACGAAATGCAAATGAAGACTAAAGGCCCAAAAAAATAAAAGACACAATATCACGTTACACCATAGAGTTTTATATTTTTACAAAAAAATTAAAATTGGCCAGATCATTTGAAAAATACCAGAAAAGACGTCTGATTTCTTCTTATATTTCAGTCATTATTAGTATAGGGTTGGTTTTGTTTTTGGTAGGTATGCTGGGGATTTTGGTGATCAATACCCAGAAAGTCGCCAACCACTTTAAAGAACAGGTGGCTATGAGCATCTACCTGAAAGATCAGGCTAAGGAAATTGAAATAGACCAGCTGCAAAAGCAGTTGTCTCTCGCTGACTACACCAAAGAAACGGTATATACGTCAAAAGAAGAAGCTGCCGAAGCCTATAAACGCGACATCGGTGAAGATTTTATGGAATTTCTGGGCGATGCTAATCCGCTGCCACAATCAATAGATGTGTATTTTAAAGCTGATTTTGTAACTGAAACCCAATTGGCTGAAATAGCCAGGGATATTGGCGAAAAAGAATTTGTATCGGAGATCATTTATGACAAACCTCTTATTGCATTACTGAACAATAATATTAAAAAATTAAGTTTTTGGGTGTTGGTGATCTGTGGTATTTTCACCTTTATTGCGGTTCTATTGATCAACAGTTCGATCAGGCTTTCTGTATATTCCAAGCGGTTTATCATCAAGACCATGCAAATGGTTGGAGCGACCAAGTCTTTTATACGTCGTCCTTTTATCTGGCGCAGTGTGAAATTGGGTATGATTGGCGCTTTAGTGGCGATGTTGGGTCTTGCACTTGTGCTTTATTTTCTGGACAAAACCTACCCGGACCTGCAGCTACTGGTGGATTATGTTCTGATCGGGGCATTGTTCCTGGCTGTTTTTCTTTTAGGTGTCATCATTACCTGGTTAAGTACGTTTCTGGCGACACAAAAATTCTTAAATTTGAAAACTGACGAATTATACTACTAAGACTATGGGCGGAGAAAGCAAAAGAAAGGAAGAAATACAGGAGCGCAAAAAAGATGAGTTCATCTTTGAGCGTAAAAACTATATTTTCATGATCATTGGGCTGGTTGTGATCGCCATTGGTTTTCTTTTGATGGCCGGCGGAGGCAGTGATGATCCGCAGGTCTTTAATCCGGATATTTTCAGTCCGCGCAGAATCAGGCTTGCGCCAACTATAGTCATTATTGGTTTTGCCATTGAGGTCTACGCCATCTTGCTTAACCCAAAAAAGGACAATTCTTAAGTCTTACAGGATTTGAACACGACAGATTTTTCTGAAACCTATTTTAAGGAAGGTGCAACCTTGTGTTTTGATAAACCTTTAGAGTGGACCTCCTTTCAGCTGGTCAATAAAGTGCGTTGGTTGATCAAGCGTAAATACAAGCTTAAAAAAATTAAGGTTGGTCATGCCGGTACTTTAGATCCCTTGGCTACAGGTTTAGTGATCATTTGCACAGGAAAATCAACCAAGGCCATTCCCGGATTGATGGGACAGACCAAAGTCTACACCGGCGAAATGACCCTGGGCGCCACAAGACCTTCTTATGATATGGAAACTGAAATCGATCAAAGTTTTCCGATAGATCATATAACAGATGAAGACATTCGCCTAAAAACCAAAGACTTTACCGGAAAAATCCTGCAACAACCACCAGTATTTTCTGCTTTAAAGAAAGAGGGCAGAAGGCTATACGATTATGCCCGAAAAGGTGAAAAGGTGGACATTCGAAAACGTGAGGTAGAAATACAAGACTTTAAGATCACCAGCATCAATTTACCAAAAATAGAATTTGAAGTGACCTGCAGTAAAGGCACCTACATCAGAAGTCTGGCCCATGACTTTGGTAAGGCCTTGGATTCCGGTGCTTACCTCTCCGGATTGCGAAGAACCCAAATCGGTAATTACGATATAGACAAAGCCCTGAATGTAGAAACTTTTGAAGAGGCCTTAGACTTCAGATAGTAAAGCTATGATGTCTTTAACAATGTTTTGCCCTTTGTCTTTATTATACCATTTTTGGAGGTCTTCCTTAAATTCAGGTGTGAGCTGGCCGTGTTTTAGCTTATAATCGTCAACCAAATTTGTGGCTTCAGTTGGTCTCGGACCCCAGGTGAAGAGGACTTTTTGTTCCTGATCCAAAGCAATGAGCTTAGGAATAGATTTTCCGCCATTGGTCAAAAATTCTGAAATCAGATCATCATTATCGTCTCTAAGCACGAATTTCATCTGAAGATTTGGAGCGGTTTCAACTATTTTATTCAGGATAGGATTAGCATGGGCTGCATCTCCACACCAGCCTTCTGTAATGACCAAAAAGTTAACTGATTTTTCATAATTTTCCAGAAAGGTCTTGGCTTCAGGAGAAAGTTTAAAGGTTTTATCCCATCTTTTCATGCGTCTTACCGAAAGATTCGAATAATTCAGCATATCTTCATTTTGGGTATGACCCGTAGATTGGCCTTCAGCCATCAGGTCATCTATAAGTTTTCTATAGGTTTTATAGGTCATGCCCTTCTCGAGGGCATCTGCAAGTCTGTCTTTTAAGTCTATTTCAGAAATCATAAGTCAAAATTTAGATTACAAAATTATTGATTTTACCAGGGTAGAAAGATGATATAAATCAGTATTAACAGGAGTTTATCAGTCTCTGTCAGGTTTGAAAAATTCCTCAGACCATCGTAATCTCAAAAATTGAGTATTAACCCAATAGCAACAAAAAACCCATGATAATGATCATGGGTTTAAGGTCAAATATATTTACTAATAGATTTTAGTTTTCAGTAACAAAGGTTTCTGCATTGCCATTGGTATAGGTCTGTACAGAAGCTATATTATTATTGGTATAATCTACTTCAATTAATTTGTCTTGTCTCCAGAAAAACCATTTTCCGGTTTTTTCACCTCTATGGTAAAATGCAACTGCATTTTTCTTGCCATCTCTGTCATAAGAGACCCACTGACCATGTAATTCTCCATTTTTATAAGTTCCTTCTTGTTGAATCACACCATTGTCGTAAAAAAATACACCTTTCACTAAATCGCCTTGTTTGACGTACTCAACATTCGCTTCCTGAGCAAATAGAATACCACTAAAAAGACACGCTGCTATTATCATCATTGTTCTCATGGTCTTATGTTTTAAAGTTATGATACAAATATACACTAAATTTACTTCCAATTTACATTTACATAACATTAATTTTACATTGAAAGTGTAAGAAACTGATATTTATCAGTTTATGAATTAATTTTAGGTATTATTTAAGTTAACACTGAGCCCTTTTTGAAAATTCCGGATCACGGTACTTTAGTTTTATGCGCTAAAGCTTGAGCATTTTAGTTTTATTTACGTTTTTTTTATTAAAATTGAAGTCCATTAAAAATAAGCCATGAAGTCACTGAAATATTTTGGAATATGCCTTTTCATATTCACTGGTTCATTTGCACAGAACAAATCCATTACCCTCGAGCAGATCTGGTCTTTTGAATTTTATCAGCAAGGTATGCAATCTTTGCAGTCTCTCAAAAACGGCGAATCTTATATCGTTCAGGAAAACATCAGATCCAAACCCGAAACCCGTGTAGATATTTATTCATATGAAACCGGAGAGAAAACCGGAGAATTAATAAACAGTTCAGATATACCCCAATTGCCATATTTTTCTGATTTTACACTGAGTGAAGATGAAACCAAAGCTATCCTTGGGATACAGATAGAAAGAATATTCAGGCGTTCAAAGCGAGGGACCTATTTTGTTTACGACATAAATGAAAAAAAACTTAAAGGCATAGACGAAGAAAAAATCCAGGAACCCCACTTCTCACCGGACAATTCTAAAGTGGCTTTTGTGAAAGACAACAACTTGTACTACAGGGATCTGGAAAACAATAGCACAGTTCAGGTCACATCCGACGGTGAAAAGAACAAGATCATCAATGGTATTACAGACTGGGTTTATGAAGAAGAATTTGCTTTTGTAAAAGCTTATGAGTGGAGTCCGGACGGAAAATATTTGGCCTATATAAAATTTGATGAAAGTGAAGTTCCTGAATTTTCCATGGACATGTATGGCACTTACGGCAACGATTTATATCCGAGTCAGGAAGTATTTAAATATCCTAAAGCAGGCGAAATGAATGCCACAGTAAGTCTGCATATTTTTGATCTTGCAAAGGCTACCACTACCGAAATTGATTTGGGCAACCCATACTATATTCCAAGATTAAAATGGAGCAACGCTGATAACCTGTTGAGCGTACAAACCACCAACAGAAAACAAAACGAACTCAAATTACACTTTGTAAATACAGCAGATTATTCAGTTGAAACTATTTTGACCGAAACTGATGAAGCTTATGTAGATGTCACAGACGACCTGACCTTTTTGGATGACAATTCATTTATCTGGACCAGCGAAAAAGATGGCTGGAAACACATTTACCACTTCAGCGACAAAGGCGAATTGATCAATCAGGTGACTGATGGTGATTGGGAAGTGACCAATTATTATGGCTATAGTCCAAAAACCAAGAGGATTTTCTACCAAAGTACAGAGACAGGTAGTGTGAACAGAGGTATTTACAGCATCAAATTAAATGGAAAATCCAAAGTTGGACTTTCTACTGATCAAGGCACAAATTCCGCTAACTTTAACGCCGACTTCAGCTATTACATCAATACGTTCAACAGCATTGGAACACCTAAAACATTTACCTTACACGATGCAAAAGACGGTAAACTGATCAGAAAGATAAAGGACAATTCAGCATTATCAGAAAAACTAAAAGACTATGATCTGCCGCTGAAAGAGTTGAGTACCATCAACATCAACGGCATTGATTTGAACATGTGGATGATGAAGCCTACAGATTTTGACCCTTCTAAAAAATATCCTTTACTAATGTATCAATATTCCGGGCCTGGCTCTCAGGAAGTATCTAACTCTTTTGCCGGTATTAACGATTTTTGGTATAAAATGCTGGCTCAGGAAGGTTATATCATCGCTTGTGTAGATGGCAGAGGTACAGGTTTTAAAGGCCGGGATTTTAAAAAAGTAACTCAGCTCGAATTAGGTAAATATGAACTGGAAGATCAGGTGGCTGCGGCTAAGAAACTGGGTATGGAATCCTATATAGATGCCGAAAGAATCGGTATTTGGGGATGGAGCTATGGCGGTTTTATGTCTTCTAATGCTATTTTCCAGGCCAATGATGTTTTCAGCTTTGCGATTGCTGTAGCTCCGGTGACCAGCTGGCGTTTTTACGATACGGTTTATACCGAGCGCTACATGACCACACCGCAGGAAAACGCTTCCGGTTATGACAACAATTCACCCATAACCCACGTCGATAAATTTGAAAAAGGGGATTACTTGTTGATTCACGGCAGCGCAGACGATAATGTTCACGTTCAAAATACCATGCAACTGATAGAAGCCTTGGTACAGGCCAACAAGACATTTGACTGGCGCATTTATCCAGATAAAAATCACGGTATTTACGGTGGTAATACCAGACTACATTTGTATAATGTGATGACGGATTTTATCCTGGAAAAACTGTAATGTACAATATGCAGATCCGATTCCAGACCAAAGCAGAAAGTAAACGACAGCAGCAGGAAGCTTTTTTAAAGCTATCCGGGGCAGAGCGCTTTATGCAGTTTTTGGAATTGTCCAGAGCAATCAACCGGATCATGCCCGTAAAAAACAGACCGAGCTTCGAAGAACGTAACAAAGGGAATTTTTTGATGATACATCCAGATTTGAAAGATGAGGAAATGGGGTGATAATATTGAAAGCTTTATTAAATTGGCTAACAAGTATAAAGTAAAAATGATACTCGTTGGTGGTGGTGCTGTCAATTTTCACGGGTATCAAAGACATTCTGCTGATGTGGATTTCTGGATTGACACTCATCAGGACAATATGGAAAAATTAATACGAGTTTTTAAGGATATGGGTTATGATATTGATGAATTTCCTCAGGCAGTGATGAACAAAATGCAGAATATCTCCTTAGAATTTTCTCCACATGACTTAGATTTGGAACTTATTACCAGGTTTTCTGTGGGTAAATCTTTTGATGAGGCTTATAAAGAAAGCGAGGAAGACCATATAAAAGGTAATAACTTATTAAAATGGAATGTTTTGAGTCTGGAAGATTTGATTACAAGCAAATTAAAATCTTCAAGGCCAAAAGACCTGCTTGATATTCAACAACTAAAACTAGACAGCAATAAATAGAAAAATATATGTCAACAACACCAGCACAACAGAAAGAACTTTTCGGACATCCGGCCGGGCTTTATATCTTATTTTTTACTGAACTATGGGAGCGTTTTTCGTATTACGGGATGCGAGCGATACTCGTTCTGTTTTTAATTTCTGCTTCAACCGGGGAAAATCCGGGCTTTGGTTGGGACGAAGCAGACGCCATCAGCCTATACGGCACTTACACCATGCTGGTTTACGTGATGTCCATTGCAGGTGGTTGGGTGGCAGATAAGTTTTGGGGACAAAAGCGAACGGTGCTTATCGGAGGTATTTTGCTTTGCTTTGGTCACGGTATTCTCGCGGTTGAGGCGCTTTGGGCATTTTATGCAGGTTTAGGCCTTATTGTTTTAGGTGTTGGTGGTTTAAAACCAAATATTTCAACCATGGTTGGAGGTTTGTACAAGCAAGGTGATGAAAGAAGAGATAAAGGCTTTACCATATTTTATATAGGAATCAATTTAGGAGCGTTTTTGTCGGCTTTACTGGTTGGATATGTCGGTGAAGTTCATGGCTGGCACTATGGATTTGGCTTAGCCGGAATTGGAATGGCGCTGGGTCAGGCCGTTTTCATGTTAGGACAGAAATACTTAAAAGGTATCGGTGAGTCAACTACAGAAATGACACCTGAAGAACAGGCTGCTAAGAAGAGACCTTTAACAGCCGTAGAAAAAGACCGTATGAAGGTCATGCTCATTTCCTTTTTGCTGATCATCGTTTTCTGGGGTGCTTTTGAGCAGGCCGGTGGTTTGATGAACATCTATACCAAACAAAAAACCGATCTCAGCCTGGGACTCACAATTCCTTTACTTGATATCTCTGCTATTCCGGCCTCCTGGTTTCAATCGGTGAATGCCTTTTTTATCATAACTTTAGGTATTCCTATCGCTTCTTTCTGGGTATGGTGGAAGAAAAAAGGTAAAGAATCTTCCTCACTACTTAAGATGGCCGTTGGTGTAATCATCATGGGTTGGGGTTTCCTTTTTATGAGTGCGGCTTCTTTGGAATATGAAGCTCAGGGTGCTTCAGCTATGTATTGGTTGGTTTTAGCTTATCTCTTCCATACGATAGGTGAACTTTGTGCTTCTCCGGTTGCTTTATCCTTTATTACCAAACTTGCGCCTCTTAAATACGCATCCCTCATGATGGGGGTTTATTTTGCAGCTACGGGACTTGGAAATAAGGTAGCAGGATTAATTGGCGAGTACTCTCAGTCTGCCGGTGAATTGGAAATCTTCACAGGAATAGCAATTTTCTGTACAATTATTGGCTTGCTGGTCATTGCATTACTAAAACCGCTTAAGCGTCTCACCCATGGTGCAGAAGATAAAGAAGTTGAAGGTCTTGAACAGGAAGGCTTTGAACTGGCTGATGATGAAGTTAAATAGATAGGTAGTGAACATTTAGGTAAGATATAATCAACTGACTGAAAAATATTTTCAAAGCTAGGGTTTTTAAGGCTTTATTAATATTCTAATTTTTAGAATGAGTATAACAAACTTCTACAAATAAATATTAATTATCAATTATTTTCTATTTTAGTAGTAAATTAAGGCTAATGTCAACCACTGAAATCAAAGAAAAATTAATAAGACAAATTAGGAATTCTGAAAATGAAGATCTGTTAGAAGAATTGTATCATTTTTTAAATGAAGATAATTCATTTCAAAAAGCTTATGAATTGAGTAAAGTGCAAATATTGGCTGTTGAAGAGGCCAGAGCTCAATTTGAAAAAGGTCTGTACCTTAGCAATGAAAAAGCCAATCAAGATATTGAAAAATGGCTAAAAAAGTAATTTGGTCGCATAGAGCCCAAAACGATAGAAAGAAAATATTGAAATTTTGGATTGAAAATAATGGGTCTAATGCTTATAGTATTAAACTTAATAATTTATTTGTTGATGCCATTAATCTTATCTCAGCGTATCCTGAGATTGGCTATCCTACCAATTTTAAAAATGCACGAATTAAAATTGTCAGAAATTATCAAATAATTTATGAGGTTAGTTTAGATTATATTTTAATATTAACCATTTGGGATAATAAAAGAAATCCAAAAGTATTAGAAAGCATATTGAAAAAATAGATAGTATTATATTAATGGATAATAAAACTGCCGGGTCATTGTGATGAAATTTTACTTTGACAAAGAATAATTAACATGATAGGTAACATAAGGTTTTATAACATTTTTAGTTTTTTATTCAATTTGTTTTTATGCAACAAATTTGACCTTGTACAAGATTGGAATAAAAAAGTGCTGAAGGCCTGGAACAGGAAGGCTTTGAGCTGGCAGATGATGAAGTTAAATAATTAAGCAATAAACATATGGAAACAACAACCAACCGACCTGATTTTTTTGATTCTAAAGTTTTAGGGCATCCCGCAGGCCTCTTTGTTTTGTTTTTTACCGAAATGTGGGAACGTTTTTCCTTTTACGGCATGCGAGTGCTTCTGGTCAATTTCTTAACTATGGCTGTCATAAGCTACAATCCCGGCTGGGAATGGGTGCCTGAAAATGCCACCGCACTTTTTGGAACTTATGCCATGCTCTTGTACATCACGCCAATACTAGGGGGAATAATAGCCGATAAACTTACCGGATATAACTGGGCTGTGGTGATTGGTTCCATACTTATGACTGCCGGTCATGCCAGTATGGCTTTGGAGACTGAAGCTTCGCTTTATATCGGTTTGGGATTGATTATCATAGGTACAGGTTTCTTCAAGCCAAACATTACATCTATCATTTCTGAAATGTATAAATACTTACCGGAAAAAAAGGACGGCGCTTATACCATATTTTATATGGGTGTCAATGCCGGTGCATTTTTCGGAATGCTGCTTTGCGGTTATCTTGCAGAAAAGTTAGGCTGGGCCTATGGCTTTGGTCTGGCAGGTGTGTTTATGTTACTGGGAACTTTGCAGTTTTGGTTAGCCAAGCCCCTCTTTGGAAGTATTGGTGATATCCCAAAAAACAGAGAAGATGATGTAGCTGAAACCAAAACCGAGGAGTTGACGCAGGATGAAAAAGACCAGGTAAAGCCTAATCCGTTTACGACCTTAGATAAAATTCTTATTGTATTATCGGCCATAATTGGTTTAGGCTATGCTATTAACGACCCCATGTCAAAAATAGCCGATATTGATATGTTTTCATGGGCTGAAACCTCTTCAATATCAGGACAGTATGTCGTTGTACTTTTCGGTCTGGCATTGTTTTTATTTTTGGTTATTGGTCGTATTGTGCGTTACGCGGGAGTCGTAAGGGACAGGATGATCGCGTTTATCATTTTTGCCTTTTTTACGGTGTTTTTCTGGATGTCTTTTGAGCAAGGTGCCTCTTCTTTGATCATCTTTGCCAGAGATTTTGTCGACCGTACCTTGAGTGGCAGCGCTGCGATTGCTTATAATGTCATCAATACCGGACTGACGGTCATACCGCTTTTGATCATCACCTATGTGTTATACCTGCTGGCTAAACGCTCTTTTTCCAAAATTCCGGGTTCAAATATAGTCCTGGCCATCACCTTTCTCGGCGTTTGGGCATTGACACTCTGGATGCTCAACCGTGACTGGAACACCAATGCTTATGAGGTCTCTTATCAGGCTATTGAAACCCAGGTCATGGAAGATGGTCAGCCCAAGCTTGATGAAAACGGCGAACCCGTTTATCAGTACACACCTGTTTCTGAAAATTATAAGGTAAAACCTGAGGACAAAGTTGTGGATAGGACAGTCAGACTGGCCGAAACCCAAGAACTTGAAGTCGGTCAGGAGATTCCGATGATCACCAAGGATAATGTGAATTCTACTTTCGGCTATATGACGCCTGAAAAACTGGAGGATACCCGACTCAAAGCAGAAGAACTAGACCGCGACAATAAAATTGTAAAGGCTGAAGTGGTTTCTGTTTTAGATAATGAGATTGAAATTCCTGTATCCTGGTTCAGTATATTGAACTCCTTCTTTATCATTGCTTTTGCCTCCTTTTTCTCCAAATGGTTTGACAGTAAATACAACCCTTCAGCGACTGTGAAATACGGACTTGGTTTGATCATTATGGCCGTTGGTTTCGGTGTGCTGGCCTGGGGTTCCTATGGCATCCAGGAAGGTATGAAAGTCGGTATGGTCTGGCTGGTTCTGGCGTATCTTTTCCATACACTCGGCGAACTCTGTTCCTCACCGATTGGTTTGTCTTATGTGAGTAAACTCGTTCCCGCCCGAATGATCGCCTTAATGTTTGGTATGTGGTATCTGGCCATTGCCATTGGAAATAAGCTCGCCGCTGTACTAGGTGGTGAAATTGAAAACATCACAGAAGAATATTCTCTATCGACCTTCTTTTTGATTTTTACCATCGTACCCGCCGTTTTTGGCCTGATCATTATTTCACTGGGTAAAGTGGTGAACAAGTTGATGCACGGGGTGAAGTAAAATTCAATTATCAGCAGAATGTTTAAGCGCTTCTGCTGATAATCTCAATTTTTGTCCTTGTAAAAATTCCTTTATTAATTCCAATGTTTCCGAAAGGAATTGTCATTGTTTAAAGAATCATTTTTTGGATGTTGCTTAGATCCGCACATTGAAAAGTTATACCAAATGGACTATAAAATGAGATAAAAAGAAATTGAATTATCCTTGGCTTAATCGAGGCAAAAAAATTAATCATAGCCTTAGCTACGTTTCATTTTTTTAACGAAGAGTAAGACAAGTAGAAACTATTTATTTGTCTTATTTTATGGTGTATTTGGTATTAATACCATATGACTTTCTCCATTCAACATGTTCTTCCCGAATCGCGATGCTCTAGCTCTCGGGACGCCTTTTCACTCCACATAAATTAGCTCACGTTCTCAATTACCGCAGCGTAACCTTGTCCAACACCAACACATCCCGAATCGCAATGCTCTCGGGAAGATGTTTCACTCCGCATTTTCAATCACACAAGCATACCCCTGACCTACGCCTACACACATAGTAATTAAAGCATATCTCTTACCCGTAAGCTGCAATTCTAAAGCTGCTGAATAGGCGATTCTGGCGCCGGTGACGCCGAGCGGATGACCGATGGCGATGGCACCGCCGTTTGGGTTTATTCTGGGGTCGTCGTCTTTTAAGCCCCACGAGCGGATACAGGCTAAAGATTGGGCGGCAAAGGCTTCATTGAGTTCTATAATATCCATGTCTTCTAAGCTCAGCCCCGCTTTTCTTAAGGCTTTATTGGACGCCTCAACCGGTCCGATGCCCATTATTCGGGGTTCTACACCAACTACAGCTGAGCTGACGATCCGTGCTTTAGGTTTTAGACCGTATTTTTTGATCGCTGCTTCCGATGCAATAATAGTAGCCGCCGCACCGTCGTTCAGTCCGGATGAATTACCGGCAGTAACGCTACCGTTTTTTCTGAATGCGGGCCTCAATTTAGCCAGGATTTCTGTTTTGGTCTGTGGCTTAATAAATTCATCGTCTTTAAATACGATAGGATCTTTCTTACGCTGTGGGATCTTTACTTCTATAATTTCCTTAGCCAGTCGCCCTGACTCTTGTGCTTTAGCCGCTTTCATTTGGCTGTGGTAAGCAAAAGCATCCTGATCTTTTCTGGAGATCTTATGCAAATCAACCAGATTTTCGGCAGTCATCCCCATACCGTCAGTCCCGTACATCTCGTGCATTTTGGGGTTGACAAAGCGCCAGCCAAAACTGCTGTCGTAAAGCTTAGCGTCATTCCCGTAAGCCGATGAGGTTTTGGACATCACAAAGGGTCCGCGGGTCATGTGTTCTACACCTCCGGCAATAAAAACGTCGCCATCACCGGCTTTGATTGCCCGGTGCGCGTGGATCATAGCCGACAAACCAGAACTGCAAAGCCGGTTGACCGTTTCGCCCGGTACGGTTGGTGGTAAGCCAGCCAGCAGCAAACACATTCTGGCCACATTACGGTTATCCTCTCCGGCCTGATTGGCACAACCCATGATGACATCCTCAAAGGCGTCTTTGGGAATATTTGGATTTCTGTTGACAATTTCATTGATGACCAAAGCACCCAGATCATCTGTTCTTACCGGCGATAAGGTGCCTTTATAGTTGCCGATCGGTGTTCTAATGCCGTCAATAATATATGAATTCATTGATTTCAGATTTATGTAGATTAAAATCTAAAAATAGATGATTTTTTAGAAATCATCATTATTTAGGGCAATAATTGATGATTCTGTAACATTTTAAATCAGCTTACCGGCTCTTGAGGATGCGATCTTAGAAGCAATTATGCCCAGGCTGATTGTTGTTCCCAGAACAATGATCAAATTCAGAAAACTGATCTTTACGGGATAGGCTAAAGAAGGCGTGATATTTACCAGTTCAAATTCAAGCTGAAGCCAAACGATTCCAAGGCCAAAAATAATACCCATTACTGAACCGACGATGGTAGACAACAAACCCTGAAAAAAGAAAAGCCGATTGATGTCCTGAGGTGTCGCCCCTATATGCGCAAGGGTTTTGATGTTTTCTTTTTTGTCAATGATCGCCATGATCACTGCGCCTATGAGATTGAATAAGGCAATGATGACAACCAAAGTACAGATCAGATAGACCATCAGGTTTTCGGTATTCAGCATTTTATACAATTCGTCATTGAGTTGTAAACGGGTTTTGACTTCTACCTTTGCAGCAAAAAGGTTTTGGAGCTTATTTTTAATGGTCTCGATATCGGCATTTGGTGAGATAGCCAATTCAATAGCTGAAAATTCATCGTCTTCAAAGTCCAGTAATTCTCTGGTCAGTTGCAATTGACTGAAAATATAGGTGTTGTTGTACTCTTCTGAAATGCCAAAAACACCTCTGACTACTCCGGGTACCTTTCTAAAGGCCTGTTCAGGATTAGTGATCTGTCCCTTGCCTGGTTTAGGAACTATAAAATTTAAAAAACCGCTCTGGTCTCTGATACCAACCGACAGTTGCCGGCTAAGACCATTTCCAATAACCACCTGATAAGCCGAATCTTCAGCCAGCCACTCACCGGCAAAAACACTTTGAGCAACGCCATTGACAAGGTCAAAATTGGCATCAACCGCCTTCAATACAGCGACAGCATCTTTTTCCTTATAGCTCAGAAGTGTCTTCTCTTCAATAACTTTAGAAGCCTGAGTTATGCCTTCAATGTTTAGGATTTGCTGGTAAAGACTATCGGAGATATTTATTCTTTTGCTTTCCAGAGGCAGCACCTTCAGGTCAGGATCGTATTTATTGGCAAAGCTCAGGCTGAAATCTTTTAGCCCACCAAAGGCAGAAAGCACTACAAATAATGCCATTGAAGTGCCAAAAATGCCTATCAATGACAGATAGCTGATGATATTTATGGCGTTATTTTTACTTTTGCTCAGGAAATAACGCCTGGCCATGTAGAATGAAAAGTTCAACTTTTTTTGCGTTTTCCTAATAAATCCGGGTTTTTAATCGGGTCATTCTTTCCTTTGAAAGCCTCTTCAACATCGTTGAGGTAGCTCACGGTATCGTCATGAAAAAATCGCAGGTCAGGAACACGGCGCAACTGGTTTTTGGTGCGCATCGCCAGCTGGTGTTTAATTTGATTGGAGAGTTCTTTGATCTCTTTTAAAATCGGCATGGTTTTATCTTCCGGAAAGATGCTTAAGTAGGCTTTAGCCTCGAGCAGGTCAGGTGTAACTTTTACTTTAGTCACACTGATGATGAGGTTCTTTTGCCCGGCTGCCCTTAAACTCTCCTGAATGATTTCAGCCAGGTCTTTTTGAATAATCTGACTGATTTTTTTCTGTCTTTGCGTTTCCATATGGCAAAATTACGGTTTTTTAAATTGAAATATGGGAGTTACAATCGTTCAATGTCATGAATTACCATCTGCTTTGAGTGTTTCCAGATAATTCCGCCAGACCACTTCAGCAGACTTCATATCTGCATTGCGGTGTGGATGGTGTTTTGAGCGTTGTTCCATGGTTACACAAATTTGCTTGGCGTGGTTGATGCTGATTTTTTTATTTTCTAAAAGCGACTGCACTTTTTCTACACTGTCTTTTGCTTTTTTTTCGTCTTTAAAACCTAAGCCTTCAATGGTGGTTTCCGGATTATCGTCGGTGTATAGGTTTTTAGAGTTTGTCATGCTATTTATTTTACTACTAAAAAGATAACCACAGGGAAGAATTTAGCACATGAAATAATAAAATTTTAGCGTTTTGAAATAAAGAATATTTTGGCTAATTTGATTTTCAAACTTAAGTAATCGGTTGAAATCATTTTTCAACATAATTGTACTGCTCGTAATTCACATTTTATAAAACACCAAAGTCTTTACGGTATTGGAATAAATACTGTCTTGCTCTAAATTATGAAAATTATAAATCAAGTCTAAATGGTGTTTCCCTTTGTCTAATGTTGAAATATCTACGATAGATAAAAGCCCGTCCTGACCGGTTTTGGTGTTACGTTGATAAACAAAATTATCAGTTTGTAGTTTGCCATTCAGGCTGATGTCGTAGAATTTTTCCAGACATGTCATGCGCAGTTGGTCGAGATCGGTGTCTTCTTTTTCTTTTTGGATGGCATAGTCGCAGGCCGGTTGTATCCAACTTTCTTCATATCTGGTCCGGTAAACAATAAATAAGTCCAGGTAATCTTTGGTTGTGACATAACTGTCAACATGCATGTATTTTGAATAAAACCCATCGGTGACTTTATCCCTGTAAAGATTTTCATCCAGTCTCGCTTTGCCATTGTACGGACCGAGCGTTATGGTTCTCCCTAAAGTGAAATCTGAAGAAGTAGTAAGCCCTAATAGAACGCTGGACAGGATAAAAACTGAAAAGATTACTAATATTAAACTTATTTTCCATTTTTTATGGTGTGAAATAAAAGCGTAATAAATATTTTTATACAAAAAAGATAAGGTGAGCCATCCTGCGATTTTATGTAGAGGATAATAAACTTTTCGCACGTAAGGTATCTTTTTAAACCAACCTAAGCTTAAAAAATCTATAAAAACCAAAACACAAATACTACTTATAATATTGTTGAATAAGTTGAAGTTGTAGTCATCCGGATAAAATGACAGATAAATACCGATAGAACCGGCAACGAGCATAAAAAAGAAGCTGATACCAACCAGCCACATCACCACCATAAAACTCACCGAAAAAGATACACTACAAATTTTTTCTAAAGTTTGTATTTGTTTTACAAAGTTTCCGGAGGTTTTCAGGTCATCGAGATATTTGTCGGGATATTTTAAACGTTTGTAACTGATTCCATCTTCATACACATAACTTAAACCAACATAGGCTACCCAAATTGAGCGTAGTAACAAGTGAAACACAAACCCGATAATCAACAATATATTGGAAGTTTTGAGAATAATAGTTAACAGCTCATTCACGTTCCCTCTGGTGAAAATGATTGAAGAATTCATTTCCAGAAAATAGTTGAGCTCATCGATCAAAGGATAGATGTTAAACAGCCCAAAAAGCACAATACCGGACACTAATATCTCAGGTTTCAGCTGTTTTGCTGAAGCGTTTTAAGCCATTTGATTTTAGTAGAGTTTTCTTCTTTTTCCATTTTTAGCTTGATATTATGATGACCACTACTATTATAATTATCATAAAACCAATGGAATAAAAATAGTTTGATGTGTAAAGCGCGATCAACAACAATTCTGCATATTCCTCATGAATATTTGCTTCGCCACCGGATAGCGACGATTTTTTTGATGTAATGATGGGTTCCTCATTTTTTGAAATTTCCCATCTTGATTGCCAAAGATTGAGAAATTTCAATTGATAAATTTTACCATTGTAAATGATTTCAGCTTTTGATGTAAAACCATTAAAGTTTATTCTGGCCAAAGGTTCAGTCTGACCAGCTTTGTAAACCTTTGCATTTTGATTATACCAATGTTCTGAGACAAACTTGTAATCGTTTCCCATGAAATTAGCTTCAGAAGTGGAAGATAATAGGTTATTGCCTCTTAAGTGTCCTCGCTCTTCTGCATTTTCTGCGATTGTGTAGGTATTTGAAAAAAAATGTTTGTTCCAGGAAAATTTCCTCATAAATTATGATTTTGAATTGGTTACTTAATAATGAATCAATGCTTTACTTTAAATACTAATACAAATAATTTTTATCTGGCAACTTAGGTCAGTTCGAGTGTTTTTGTATATGACGACAGGAATATACAAAAATGTATCGAGAACTTTCATAACGTGGTCTCGATAGTTATGCTGAAATCACCGAATCACGTTTTTTTTCATTAAAATAAAAACACTGACCTGACAACATTTGAATGATCAATTATAAGATTTAAGATCATGTTCTTAAGATTATTTTAGTTCTGATAAACCTAAGGCAATTAATCTATCTAATAAATCATATCTTTAATATCCTTAGCATATCCACGACTGACTTTGACCTCGGAGCCATCGGTGAGCCTGGCCAGGAAGCCTTTACCAAGCTTAGACAAACTTTCTAAAGCATTTTTTTGAATGATGGTCGACCGGTGAATGCGCATAAATTGTTCGGGATTGAGTTTTTCCTCAAGGCTGGACAAGCCATTTTTGCTCAGATAATATTTATCCTGGGTATAGATTTTGGTGTAGTCGCCATAGGCTTCAATTTTTGTAATGTCTGACGTTTTGATGTTGAAAAACCGGCTACTGCGCTCCACTAAAATCGATTTTGGATAGGTGGTTTGTTTTGAAATACTGTCGCCAATAAACTGCATTTGCTTTTCAAATCGATTGGAATTGTCCAGTTTTTCAATGGCTTTGGCAAAACGATTTTTGGTGTAAGGTTTTAATAAATAATCTACGGCATGGACTTCAAAAGCTTTTATGGCATAGTTGTCGTAAGCGGTGCTAAAAATGATATTGGGATACTCATCTAAATGCGGTAAGACTTCAAAACCGGTCATCACCGGCATTTGGATATCCAAAAACACCACATCGGGTTTTTGAGCATTGATTTTTTCTACGGCGATTTTGCCATTCTCGGCTTCATCTATGATTTTAAATCCGAGATAATCTTCAAGATACTCCCGTATGAGCTGTCTTGAGGATTTTTCATCGTCTACAATAATACAGGTTTTCATATTTTAAATTTTACAATAAGCCCTTCCGGCTGATTAGTTTTGATGTCTAATTTAGAATTGTAGAATTTTTCAATTCTGATCTTGGTGTGCGATAAGCCAAAACCCTTGCTCAATGCCTTATCGAGGTCATCTATGCCAACGCCTGTATCCATAATGCTCACTTCCAGTTGGCCGTTTGGTTTTTTGATGATGAGGTCCACTTGGCCACCTTCTTCTTTAGGAGAAATACCGTGCTTAATGGAATTTTCAATCAGCGGTTGAATGAGCATCGGGGGAATATCTTGATGCAGACAATCTTCATCGATATCATAATGAATTTTAAGTCTGTCCCCAAAGCGTTTTTGCTCCAATCGCAAGTAGGTTTTTACGGCTTCTACCTCTTCCCTGAGGTTTACGGTATCGGTTTCACTGGCCTTAAGCTGGTATCGAAACAGGTCAGACAGGTCGGCAATCATTTCTCTGGTGGTTTCATTTTCTTTGGGAACGCTGGCGTTAATGGTATTAAAAACATTGTAAAGAAAATGCGGATTGAGCTGAGCTTTTATGGCTTTGAGTTCGTACTTTAAACTATCGGTTTCAAATTCATTTTTCTCCTGAAGCCGGACTTTACTCATAAAATAATATTCAACGCCATGTAAAAACGTAAAGACCACCAAATAAAAAAATGCCGGTATAAAAATATCCCATATTTCACCACCACCTTCAAGATGTCCATAACCTAATTCTTCACTCAGCCAGTAGAAAACCCGTTTTGAATAAATGACCACCAAAGGCAGGGTTAAGAGATGTGTAGCCAGTCTTATTTTGATGTTCAAATCATTCATCACCAAAAAAATCAAAAGCCATGACAGAATGATAAAAAGGTACAAGACGATAAACTGTATCCCGGCGTTATCATAATACGCATCCAAACTAAAGAACTCCTTTGTATCGACGGTGTTGGTTGTTATGCTGTAGGATAATGTAAAATGATAGAACAAAGAAAAAAGCAGGAGTATACCTGTGGCTACCAAAAGGGCTTTCAGCTTGTAGTTCCATTGTATTTTTTTTCTCATGATTTTTTAAATATAAATAAATAAATAGCGGATGTTATCAAGATTTGATTGAAACTGAGTATTCCTAATCTAATTTTATAAAAGCAAGCTTAATTAATCTCCACCCGTCTATTCCTAAAATCAAAAGCCAGGGTTTTGCCTAAGAAGGAACCGAAAAGGCCATCAATATTGAAAGTATCAGATACTTCAAATCCACCATAATCGGCGGTGTCTAGCCAGATATCCTTCTGATAAAGCACTTTGTCGTATTTCACATAAAAAATATCATACTTAAAATCGCCGTAGTTGCCTTTTTCCTTAAAGTAAGAATTGTCTTCGGTGATGAGCTTATCCGGTAAAACATGGCGCGGAGAACCTGTATCCAAAAACGCGGTGTAGGTTCTGTCACTCAATTTAAATTCAACGGCCGGTTTGGCATCGGCCATCATAAAGTTTGGGGTTGCGCCTTCCAATTCAGGTAGATTTTTGATCAATCTTAACTTGCCGTCCTCGAAATCAAATTCTACACCATCTACAAGATCTTCAAAAACGTTAATACCGATCAAAATATCATGGTCTTCTATGCCCTTTTCTTTCAGGCTTTTTTCCTGTTCTTCAGACATCAGGCTATTATAGGCGGGAAGGTTTTTAAATTCAAATTCGCCAATTTTTAAATTCGGCAGTAAAACCGAATGGTTCTTAAAGGTCATTCCCATAGCAGGCATGTTAGAGTAACCATAGTATGTGGTGTCAGTTTTCCAGTTGTGTTTTTCGACTAAATCCTGACTGATTTTTATGCCGGGCGCGCAAGTGTCAAAAAAGATCTTAACCGTGTCGCTTTTATTCACTACAGCTTCAAAATAAAACTGGTCAAAATCAATTTCTGTGATGTTAGTCAAAGTTTTTACCTTCATTTTTGGATAATCAGCTTTTTTGGCGACGATATTACTTTTTATATCATAGTTGATAAGATCAGTACGCTTTTCAAATTCCTTTGCTGTTTGTCTTTGCCCCTGATCGAGATAGGCAAAATAGAGAAAATTGCCAATGGCTTTTTTGACCTCGTCTTTTGTGGCATCGTCAAAGCTGGTTTTGAGATAGCCGGCATAAGATTCTTTATCTCCTTTTATTCGAGATCGAAAGGCTTTGAAAAGATCGTTGTTGGCATAAGTTGAATTTTGCTCCGTAAAAAAGCCGATGTTGATATTTTGATAGTTTTCTAAGATGATTTCGTTGTCGGTTTTCTGAGCATCAGCTTGCAGTAATATCAAAAGGAAATAGAAAGCTATTAAGGTAAAACGCATGACGTAATTTTTTGATGATTTAGCTTCAATTTAATGCCAAGATGATTAAAGCAAATTAGATTTTCTTTGAATGGACCAATAATTCGATGAACGGCATTTTTCACATGATTGAAGACCAACCCGTTTTGTGTAAATAAAAAACACCGGAACTTTCGTCCCGGTGTTTTGGCCTGGCTAATTCAAAACATTTATAGGTTCAATTCTTTTTCCTCATCAATTAATTTGAGGACTTCGTAGTGATACATTTTATTTTTTGGATTGTAATCTATGATCAAAAATCCTTCTGAGGTCTTAACCACGTTTCCAATCAAAAGAAGAGAGATTTCGTTTTGGGTGACTTCTATTTGGCCATCCGTATATTTGAAAATTATACTTTCTTCAAAGGTCAATTCGGCGTTATACTGACCATTGTTGTTCTTAGTAAATTTTTTATCTAAAACCAATAAGTGGTCTTCCGGCAGGGTTTTAATTTCTTCTGCTACGGGTTCTAATTCCTCATTATTATTTATCAACGAAATTGATCCCTGCTCCTTAATTTCAAAAACATCCTTTCCGCTACCCCAGTGGGTGTATACTTTTACGGTGTGGTCACCTTTAAAGGTTTTAGAGTTGTCTGCAAATAAATTGTTGGTGTTGTAAACCAGGTTGTCATTATTATCCAGGATTTTGGTTTCGAGGTAAAAAGGATAAATGATGGTTTGTTCTCCGGTCTCAATTTTCAGACTTTTAGATTGCGAAAAAATAAGACTTGAAACTAAAGTTGCTGTTATCAGTGCTAAAATTCTCATGGTATTTGTTTTTAAGTGTTACGATTAATTTCTGTTCAAACTTACAAAGAGAGTCCGCTTCTGATGAAGTTTTATCTATGAGTGGTCATATAAGGGTGATGAGTCGTCTTTTGGTAGGAGAATAGCCAGTTTTAAGGTAATGAAGCTCCCGATAACTGAAATGTAATAGCAACAGAATAGAGGCTTTAAAAAAAGCTAACTAACAATTAAACTATTCGACATCTAAATTTTCATTGTATAAGGGCAGATTAGCCTGCTGGTTAAGAAGACCAGTTGCGATAATATTTTTAGGTTTCAGTTACCGCGTTTGCTGTTCTAATTTACAGTAGTTTACAGAATGATGATAGGCAAATTCCGGTGAAATATCGTAAGCGCATGTGATTAATTCCCCGTTTTCATCTTTCATTTCTGCCATGTTTTCCCAGGTGAGTTCCCCTAATGCTCCTATTTTCACCTTAGCGTAGACAGAAGTATCTAAAATATTTTTGGCATATTGATTCTTACCATCTAATACTTTCTTTAAATCTAAAATCCTAATTTCAGAAGTATTGAAAGTACAGATGATTTTAAAAGGTTCTTTAATAGATATTTCTGTTATTTTTATCATTTATTGTAAGGGTTCAATTTTGTGGAAATTTTTGGAATTCCACATTTTCAAAAGTTCGTCTTTATGTATTTCTGCCCACGCACTTACTAATTTTAATTTACTTACCGGCAAATCACCATTTAAAATTGTGCCGTTTTCTATAACAATGTTCGCTTCAAACTCAGCATATTTTACCTTAAAATGGGGCGGATTATGATCATTAAAGAACATATAAACGATTATACCGTAAAACCGACTAATCTCTGGCATAAACAAATATAATGAATTTGTGGATATTTAAAATTATCAAATCGGATGATTCAAAAAATTTAAGTGTCAAAAATTAGAATGTTTTTTTTGTGCTCTTACATTAAAAGAACTCTAACTACAAAAATGCAACTAGAGCTTTTCAGTTTTTATATCAAGAAATGTTTACTTATAGACCACTTTTTCATAAGTGTCTGTAAATACATACCAGTATTCTTTGTTTTCTGGGTTGTAGCTCATTTTAAGATAGCCTTCAGAAGTTTTGGCAACATAATTTCCTAACAATTCAAGGGTTTTACCGTTTTGGGTGATTTTAGCTTTACCGTCGATATAATTGAAGAAAATGTCATTTTCAAAGGCTATGATAGCATCGTATGTGGTGGTGTTGTATTCAAAAGTTGTACTGACCACTTTTGGCTGATTCTCTTTCCAGAAATTGTTATATTTTGAGTAATTCTCTGAACAATAACAATCATTTTTCTTTAAATCTACTTTACAATCCTGCTCTTCAAAAGCGATCAGCGCTTCATCCTTAACCTGGAAGCTGTCTTTGCCATTTCCCCAGGGTGTAAAAACATTGATGGTGTACTGACCTTCTAGAATAATGGGCTGATTAACTTCAAGGTCATTTTGAGTTAAAACGGTTTTTCCTTCATCATTGATCACTTCAAATTCCAGATTTGAAGGATAGTAATAGGCGTCATCGTTTTGGATTTTCAGGCTCACATTCTGAGCGCTGATCATTTGACAAATGAATGTCACGAAAATAATTGCAATAAGTCTCATGGTGTTTGTGTTTTTAAATTCAATTCAAATCACTACTGTCCGGTAAAGATAAAATAAAAATCTGTTAAGCCTTGTTATTAGTGTCCTAACGCTCATTTAAATATTTTTCGATTTGAAATTGACTTTTAGAAAAGTTAAATCAGTTTTGTCTTATGAATACAGGCAAAACAATTTTATCTCAATTATTGGATTTCATTCCGAGATATGAGTTCAACAAGTTTGTTGACAAGTACAATGGCAATTATCGTGTAAAATCATTTACCTGTTGGGAACAATTTAT
>CAJXVZ010000043.1 GCA_913062845.1 uncultured Psychroflexus sp. | reverse complement strand
ATTTTTTGGTTTGCAGGTCAGCAACAGGAATTTATTTATTTTCAGTTTTAAATGAACGTCAAGAAATATATAAGAAAAATATTTTTTTTTAGCCTACCGATTTTATTTGTATTAGTGACTTTTGAGTATTTCCTGATTAAAGTGCCAAATGACTACTCATATAAGCGTCGTTATCTTGACCAGAATTCAAGGCAAATTGAAAATTTAATCTTAGGTCCTTCTCACATATTTTGTGCTGTAGCACCCGAATATATAGATGGTCATACTTTTAATGCATCTGTTGGTGGGCAGCCTTTAGAATATGATTACAAGATATTTAATAAATATAAAGATCAGTTTATTAATTTAAAGACCATTGTATTAGGTATATCTTATCCTTCACTTTGGTATAAATTAGCTGATCATGAAAGAGGGTTTTCACTTTCATTTAACTATAATAAATATTATGATTTCAGTTCAGATTTAAAAGGTTTTAGCTTAAATAATCTTGAAGTATTCAATAGACCCCTGAGTATTAATTATGGGATTTTAAAGAAATACTATATAAACAAAAAGCCAATAAAAGTAAGTAGTAAATACGGTTGGAACGAAAGCTATGCGCAGAAAGACTTATTCATCAGTGGTCAAAAACAAGCTGAGCGACAAACCTTAAGTAGGATTTACTCTGAAAGAAATAAAAATATTTTAACTCAAAATGTAAAACTAATTGATAGTATCATTCAGTGGAGCAAGACAAATGATGTTAAAGTTGTACTGGTTACTACACCTATGCATGAGGAGTTTAGAAAGCTTATTAACAAAGTTCAGCTACAGTTAATGATCAATACGGCTAAAGCTATAGCCAATGGTCATACTAACACATTTTACTATAATTTTTTTGAGGATAACAGATTTGAAGAATCTGATTTTGGTGATGCCACTCATTTGCATAGCAGAGGTGCTATAAAGTTCTCGAAAATATTAAATAAGGAGTTAAACGCTCTTGATTGATTTACTCATATAACTTTAAAATTTACATTCTTGAAGTTATCTATTTTGGCAGAAATCTCATCACCGGGAATTAAATCAGTCATCGGTCCTAAAGCACCTGATAGAACAATATCACCTTTTTTTAATGGATTATCATTTTTTTGCATGGTTTGTGCAAGCCAAATTACGGCATTCAGAGGATTGCCCATACAGGCTTTGCCTGTGCCTTCAGAAACTAAGTCTCCATTTTTAAACATCTTCATTTGACAATTCTCCAAATCAATGCAGGACATATCGATTTTTTCATCTCCCAAAACAAAATGGCTGGCAGAAGCATTATCGGCAATGGTATCGGTGATTTTGATATTCCAGTTTTCTATGCGGCTGCCTACAATTTCAATAGCCACTCTGGCGTGATCAATGGCAGAAATCACTTTCTTTATACCTAAATCGTCATCGTCCAGATTATGTTTAAGAATAAAAGCCCATTCGGCTTCTGCTTTAGGTTGCATCAAATCTTTGAAGGGTAAGTCACCAAAATTTCTTATCTG
Organism: uncultured Psychroflexus sp.; assembly: GCA_913062845.1. GTDB lineage: Bacteria > Bacteroidota > Bacteroidia > Flavobacteriales > Flavobacteriaceae > Psychroflexus. The sequence goes on along the minus strand of CAJXVZ010000043.1, from coordinate 23,408 downwards.
CATTGTATCTGTCAAAATACCGAAGTCAGGTTCATCTACACCAAGCTGCTTTTGCACAACAAAAGAAGTTAAGCCTATTTTTTTTCCAATAACCTTAGCACCGTCAGCTATTTTCTTTTCAGTAATGAGGTTTTGAATCTGGTAGGCAGATTCAATATCTCTCTCTTTTGGAAAGTACGTTCTTATTGGTTTAATAGCTTGCTTTGATAATTCAGCATTGTAGATGTCATTAGCAATATCTTTCAAATTTTTCATAGGCTTTGTGCATTAAAGACTATTTTGCTTAAAGGAATAATTAAAGTCCTTTTTTTCGCATTTTATCTAATTTATCCTTATCAAGAATGTAGTTTTTAACATCTTTTCCCTTCCAGCGATGGTATAAAAACAAAGGCATGAAAATAAAAACACTAAACAATACAGAAAGACCAATGATTTTATCACCAACTTCGGGATTTTCCTGGATGACTTTGATGTAAAAACCAGATCCAAAACCACCTAACAGGATTATAAAACATATCCATAAAATTATTCTCATTACTTTATTATTTAATAATTTTCATCATTGTACACTCAGGTCCACCAGTTTTTCCCGATACGCTGTTAGCAATTTTGATTTTGAAATAAAACCAACATACCTGCCATCTCGTACAACAGGTAAATTCCAGGCATCGGTTTCCTGAAATTTTCTCATGACATCTTTAGTATTGCATTCTTGCAATTCTATGACATCCGGGGCTGTTTGCATAAGATCACTTACGTGTATATTATCATACATTTCCTGTTTGAACATGATGTCTCTTATATCGTCTAGTAGTAGTATACCTTTAAATACACCATCTTTGTCAGTGACTGCAAACAGGTTTCTGGAGGATTGTCTAACCCCTTTTTCTACAACATCTCTCAACGTCATCTCAATTTCCAATATAACAAAATTTCTTTCAATCAACTTATTGATTTCCAATAAACTTAAAACAGTATAATCTTTATCATGTGTTACCAGTTGACCTCTCTGAGCGAGTTCAATATTATAAATGGAATGGGGCTGGAATCTTTGGGTAACGCCATAGGAGATGGCCACACAAATCATCAGAGGAATAAACAAATTATACCCTGATGTAATTTCAGCAATAAGGAAAATTGCTGTTAAAGGGGCATGCATGACTCCGGACATTAATCCTGCCATAGCTACGAGCGCAAAATTGTTTTCAGGGATATCAGTTGAAATAATATCAAATTGCTTTATAACCAAAGCATAGCAACTACCAATTATACTACCTATAAAAAGCACAGGAGCGAATATTCCTCCAACTCCACCAGCAGCAACTGTGACCGATGTAGCTATAATTTTAAAGCAAATCATAAGGCATAGAAAACCAATCAAAGCCCAAACACTTTCCCAGCCAAAATCGAATTGATGGTCAGTATAATAAGAGTGATCGCCGGACAATAACTGGTTGATAAACGGATAACCTTCTCCGTAAAGTTGAGGTAGCAGAGTGATTAAGACTCCCAGGATCAATCCTCCGATAAGAACCCTTTGGAATCTGGCTTTTATTTTTTGAAAAATTTTAAATATTGAAGTGTATACCTTCATGAACAATACTGAAAATGCCGAACAGAGTAAAGCCAAAACCATATAGTACAATATATGGCTCAGTTGAAATTCGGATGTAGTTTGCGGTTGCAAAATAATGTCTGACCCCAGAAAAAAGTAAGAGGTTAAAATTGCAGAAACAGAAGCGACCAGCAAGGGAATCATTGACACTAAAGTCAGATCTAAAGCAAATATTTCTATGGCAAAAATGATGGCTGCAATAGGCGCTTTAAATAAAGAAGACATGGCACCTGCTGCTGCGCAACCAATCAAAAGCGTTCTTGTCGCCTGATTAACTTTAAAATATTTGGATAAAATGGAGCCCAGGCTTGCACTGGTTGCGACTGTAGGAGACTCCAGTCCCACTGAGCCTCCAAGACCAACTGTGAGTGGGGCTGTGATGAGCGAAGCATAGCTTTGTACACGTTTTACAAAACCTTTTCGCTGAGATATAGCAAATAAAGTGGAGGAAATCCCCTGTCCGATTCTAACTTTTAATATTTTTTTGAGTACCAGATAAGTCAGGCTAAGACCAATCACAGGAAACATAAAGTAGTAAATCTGATGAAAGGTACTGAACATGCCATCTTCTACTAATTTTTGAATAAAAAAACTTGAATATTTAAGTAATACGGCGACCAGACCTGCGCCAAAACCAATCAATGCACTAAGCAAAATAACAAACTGATGGTGGCTTAAATACCTTTCCTTCCATTTGATGATTTTGAATAACAGCTTATGTTGCCCGTATTTACCCATGAAGTTCTAAGCAAGAAATTGTAATCATGCAAAGTTATGGCATTTAGTAATGAGATGAAACAGCTCACACTTAATAAAAATATTACTTTAGAATTCTTTTGCCATTTTGTAGACTAAAGCACTCTTTTAAGCCCATTAAATTGTCAAAATTCTTAAATTTTATCTAGAACAGATATTATATAAGCCACATCCTTTTAGTGATTATGACTTTTTATAAAATAAAAATTTGGCAGAGAATGACGGCTGGAACAAGTGTTTACCTAATTGCAAGACTAACTAATGATATAATCTGGTAATAAGAAAATGCCTAAGTGAACATTTTAATTTATTGAAATTTAAAGATTTAGGATGAATTAATCCTCTGTCCTTAGGCTTAGACCTAATTCATCTAACTGGGCATCATCAACAGTTGCCGGTGCATCGATCATCACATCCCGACCCATGTTGTTTTTAGGAAAGGCGATAAAATCACGAATACTTTCCTGTCCGCCAAGAATGGCAACAAGCCTGTCCAATCCAAAAGCAATTCCGCCGTGTGGTGGTGCGCCATACTCAAATGCATCCATCAAGAAACCGAATTGTTTGCGGGCTTCATCTTCACTAAAGCCTAGTAGTTCCAGCATTCTGCTTTGCATTTTTTTATCGTGAATCCTTATAGAGCCACCGCCAATTTCATTGCCATTTAAGACCAAATCATAAGCGTTGGCTCTAACCTCACCTGGTGAACTTTCAAGCAGGTCAATATCTTCTGCTTTTGGAGACGTAAACGGATGATGCATGGCGTGATAACGCTGTGTCTGATCATCCCATTCCAGTAAAGGAAAATCAACAACCCAGAGCGGTGCAAATTCATCTGGTTTTCGCAGACCCAATCGATTACCCATTTCCATACGTAAAGCACTGAGTTGTGCACGGGTTTCATTAGCATTTCCTGAAAGCACAGCAATCAGGTCGCCGGGTTGTGCGTTGGTTTTTTCTGCCCATTGTGTCAGGTCGTCGGCATCGTAAAACTTATCTACCGAAGATTTAAAACTGCCATCAGTATTGCATTTCACGTACACCATACCTTTAGCGCCAACCTGTGGTCGCCTTACCCAGTCAATCAATTTATCAATTTCTTTTCTGGAATAGCTCGCACCGCCGGGAATGGCAATACCAACCACTAATTCAGCTTCGTTGAAGATTTTAAATTCTTTATGTTGAGCGACGTCATTAAGCTCACCGAATTTCATTCCAAAACGAATATCCGGTTTATCGTTACCATAAGTTTTCATGGCTTCATCGAAAGTCATTCTAGGGAATTCTTCAACTTTTACGCCGTGCGTTGTCTCGATGAGGTGTTTGGTTAAGCCTTCAAAAGTATTCAAAATATCTTCTTGTGTTACAAAAGACATCTCGCAGTCTATTTGAGTAAACTCTGGTTGTCTATCAGCTCTTAGATCTTCGTCACGAAAACATTTTACGATTTGAAAATATTTTTCTAAGCCACCAACCATCAATAATTGTTTAAAAGTTTGAGGCGATTGTGGTAAGGCATAGAACTGTCCCTGATTCATTCGGCTGGGTACTACAAAATCCCTTGCGCCTTCAGGTGTTGACTTGATCAGGTAAGGTGTTTCTACTTCTACAAAATCCTGATTGGATAAATAATTTCTTACAGCCATGGAGACTTGACTCCTGAAAATCAGTTTGTCTTTAACAGGATTACGGCGAATATCAAGATAGCGGTATTTCATCCGAAGCTCATCACCACCGTCTGTTTTATCCTCAATCGTAAAAGGTGGTGTTTTGGCTTCATTCAGCAATATTAAATTTTCAACCAAAACCTCTATGTCGCCAGTTGAGAGATTTGGGTTTTTGGATTCACGTTCAATAACTTTACCTCTTACCTGAATCACAAATTCGCGGCCAAGCTTTTCTGCAGCATCAAACACTGTTTTAGGTGTACGTTCAGAATCAAAAACCAATTGAGTGATGCCATGGCGATCTCTCAAATCTACCCATATGATAAAGCCTTTGTTTCTTGTTTTCTGAACCCAACCGGAAAGTGTGACCTCCTGACCGAGGTGTTCCATATTTAAATCAGCATTTTGATGCGTTCTGTACATGTCTAAAATATTGATTTGCAAAAATAGGGATATTTATTAATGTGTAAATGTATTATGCATACTTTTAAAGCTGATACAATAAAAGGTGAAATCACTGCCTGATGTACTGAAAAATGATATATCGCTGTAGTTTAATTATAGGGGTAGATTGAGTGAAAATATAGTTGTGAATAAATTCTTAAAAAATAAAAGGGGGGTTTTAGTCCATAATTATAGGTTTTAAATATATTTACCCCCATTAAAAATTGACTAATAATGGATAGTCTCTAAGGCTATTCACTAACAACTACTAATTATGATCATAGGTGTCCCAACTGAAATTAAAAACAATGAAAGCCGAGTGTCTGTAACCCCGGCAGGTGTATTTGAACTCACAAAAGCAAAACACGAAGTCTACGTACAATCCAATGCCGGACTGGCAAGTGGTTTTACAAATGAAATGTATCAGCAAGCCGGAGCAACGGTTCTTAAAACCATTGAAGAAATATATGAAATCGCTGAAATGATTGTCAAGGTCAAAGAACCAATAGAACGCGAATACAGTCTCGTAAAAGAAGGACAAATACTATTCACTTATTTTCATTTTGCATCCAGTCAACCTCTTACGGAAGCCATGCTGGCATCAAAAGCAACATGCATAGCCTATGAAACGGTCCATGATACAGATGGCAGCTTACCACTCCTTACGCCAATGTCAGAGATTGCCGGAAGAATGGCTACTCAGCAAGGAGCAAAATATCTGGAAAAACCTATCAAAGGCAAAGGGATACTGCTTGGCGGTGTTCCAGGTGTTTCACCCGGAAAAGTACTGGTACTTGGTGCAGGTGTTGTAGGGATTCAGGCCGCTAAAATGGCTGCAGGACTTGGCGCCAGCGTTGTCATGATGGACATAAATATGAAAAGATTACGCTACGTCAATGATATAATGCCGCCACACGTGGTAACCGAATTTTCAAACGAATATAACATTAGAAAACACATAAAAGACGCCGATCTTATCGTCGGGGCTGTTCTGATTGCAGGAGCGAAAGCGCCTAAACTTATTACAAGAGATATGCTCAAAGATATGCAACATGGTACAGTAATGGTTGATGTGGCTGTAGATCAGGGAGGATGTTTTGAAACAACAAAGCCTACCACTCATGAGCATCCTACGTATATTGTGGATGAGGTTGTACACTATTGTGTAACTAATATGCCTGGGGCTGTACCTTATACGTCTACGGTTGCCCTTACCAATGTAACCTTTCCTTACGTGATGAACATTGCAAACCATGGTTGGGAAGCAGCTATTAAAGTTGATCCCAGACTAGAAAAAGGTCTTAATATAAATAACGGCGAAATTATCTTAGATGAACTGAAGAATATATTCTAATATCTAAGGAAGCTGGAAAAGTTTATTGAAAATCTGGTTTGTGAAGAACTGAACGCAAATAAGATGCTCATTAAACAGGTACGCAATCAGATGAATTTTTGAAAAGAACCTGAAAAGATCAGGTTTTATGGCTTAGAATAAAGCGTATTTAAATTTTGAAAAATATCAGTTTTAAGAAACAGCTTTTAATTTTTTAGCCTGATATTTTTTAAGTGCCTTATCTACATAGTTTTTGGTAACTCTGAGTTCTTTTTCGTCACTGTCCGGTAAATCGAACATGGCATCTGTAAGAACTGCTTCACACAAGGATCTTAGGCCTCTTGCTCCGAGTTTGTACTCTAAAGCTTTTTCAACTATATGGTCTAAGGCACCATCAGAAAAGGATAATTCTATATTATCCATAGCAAATAATTTCTGATACTGTTTGGTAATGGCGTTTTTTGGTTCCGTCAAAATCAACCTGAGACTTTCTTTGTCTAAGGGGTTCATATAACTCAGCACGGGAAGACGACCAATGATCTCAGGAATAAGCCCATAGTCTTTAAGATCTCTTGGAATAATGTACTGCAACATGTTTTCCTTATCTAAGCCTTCGCCCATCTTTGACGCACCGTATCCTACAGCTTGCATATTCAGACGCTTTGAGATATGACGTTCTATACCGTCAAACGCACCACCGGCAATAAATAAAATATTTTCAGTGTTTATTTCTATAAAATTCTGGTCCGGATGTTTACGTCCACCCTTAGGTGGAACATTTACAGTGGTTCCTTCAAGTAATTTAAGCAAAGCCTGTTGTACACCTTCACCACTTACATCTCTTGTGATAGAAGGGTTGTCTGACTTTCTGGCTATTTTGTCAATTTCATCAATAAATACAATACCGGTTTGCGCTTTTTCAACATTGTAATCAGCAGCCGCCAGAAGTTTTGTCAGAATAGTCTCAACATCTTCACCAACATAGCCGGCCTCAGTAAGAACTGTTGCATCCACTATGGCTAAAGGAACATTGAGCATTAGGGCAATGGTTTTGGCAACCAGGGTTTTACCGGTACCGGTTCTACCAACCATGATGATGTTACTTTTCTGTATTTCTACGTCATCTTTCTTATTTTTTGGTTGCAGAAGTCTTTTGTAGTGATTGTAAACCGCTACAGCCATAACTTTCTTAGTGTAGTCCTGACCAATAACATATTGGTCTAAAAAGTTCTTTATGGCTTTAGGTTTTTGTAGGGCTAAGTCTTGATCTATTTTGTGTTTATTATATGTGCTGATTTCTTCTACAACAATGCCATGGGCTTGCTCTATACATTTATCACATATATGCGCATCCAGTCCAGCTATAAGTAAATTGGTTTCAGATTTTTTGCGCCCACAAAAAGAGCATTCAAGATTTTCCTTAGCCATAAGTTTAATCTCTTTTTAATATTTCGTCTATCATCTTGTAATCCAGAGCTTCATTGGCATCCATCCAAAAATCTCTATCGCCATCTTCATATATCTTGTCGTAATCTTTGCCGGTATGTTTGGCAATGATCTGATATAATTCCTCTTTTAGTTTTAAGATCTGCTGAGCTGTAATCTGGATGTCATCGGCCTGACCCTGAGCACCACCCATAGGTTGGTGGATCATAACTCTTGAATGTGGCAAGCCCGATCTTTTTCCATCTGCTCCTGCGCAAAGTAAGACCGCCCCCATAGAAGCTGCAATTCCGGTTTTTATAGTCGCAACATCAGGTTTTATAAACTGCATGGTGTCATAAATCCCTAAACCGGCATAAACACTTCCTCCGGGTGAGTTGATGTATATTTGAATATCTTTTGAAGCATCCGTAGACTCTAAAAACAACAACTGCGCCTGAATGATATTCGCTACCTGGTCATTTATTGCTGTACCCAGAAATATTATCCTATCCATCATCAGTCGAGAAAAAACATCCATTGCAACAGCATTCATTTGGCGTTCCTCGATGATATTCGGAGTCATACCAACAGGATACATGCTGGTGATGATCTTAGAGTAATAATTAGAATTTACGCCCTGATCTTTTGTAGCAAATCTTTCAAATTCTTTATTGAAATCCATATTTTAATTTATAAAAGTCTATTTGTAAACTTCGTCAATAAATTTTTCGTAGGTCAGCTTTTTAACTTTTAGGTTAACACTATCCTTGTAGAAATCCAGCAGCTTCTTATTCATGACCTGGTCTGATATCTTTTTGACCTCTTCTTCCTTCTGAAGAATGTTTTGGGTAATGTTCTCTAATTGCTCTTCCGGCATATCCATTTGACCGAATTGTGCCATCTGCATCTTAATCCTTTCTTTTGTAAGATCTTTAACCTCGTCAATTGTTACCTGAAGGTTATTGTCTTTTATGATTTTCCCTTCAATCAATTGAAATCTCAGTCCTTTTTCACTTTTTTCAAACTCTTCTTTTGCTTCATCTTCAGAAAGCTCTTTTTCCCCTGAAACCCTTAGCCATTTTTTAAGGAAATCGGCTGGAAGGTCAAATTCTACATTCTCTATAAGGTATTCTGAGACATCATTCAAAAGTTGTTGATCGCTTTGCTGTTCCAGTTGAGATTCTGCGTCTTCTTTAATTTTATTTCTTAAATCTTCTTCTGTTTTTATTTCAGCTTTTGGATAAATTTTTTCAAATAATTCTTCGTTGAGATCTGCAAGAATTTCTTCATTCATTTCTGAAATATTAAAATTAACCTCAACGTCAAGTTTTTTCACATCCTCTTCTGCTTTACCAAGATGTTTGGCCAGGTCTGAAATTTCCTTGAAAAGACCTTTGGTATTTAGGGTTACACTATCATTAGCTTTTGCGCCAAGCAGTAGCTTTTGGTCTTTTTTGCTTTTAAGGTCTTCAACCTTTAGCGTAGTTTCATGGTCAATTTCTGCATCTTCATTAACGAACTTACCTTGAATCAAAAAGCCTTCTTTTACTTCTGATTGAGAAACAAGCTTTCCATACTGCTTGCGTAAAGACTTCACCTGATTATCAATCATGGCTTTGTCGGCTTCAATTTTGTAATGTGTGATACCTTTTTTTGGATTCAAGTCTATTTCAAAATCAGGCGCAAGACCAAGTTCAAACTCAAACTGATAATCTTCCTTGTCCCAGTCAAAATCATCCTGAGCTTTGGGCAGTGGATTGCCTAATATATCCAGTTTTTCTTCTGTTATGTATTTGTTCAAGGCATCCTGCAGCAATTTATTGACCTCGTCTACCAGTACAGCCTTGCCGTATTGTCTTTTGATGAGACCAAGGGGTACGTGACCTTTTCTAAAGCCGGGAATGTTCGCAGACTTTCTGTAGTCCTTTAAAATCTTGTCCACCTTTGGCTGATAGTCTTCTTTGTTTATATCTACCTTAACTACAGCATTTAAGGTGTCCGTATTTTCATGTTTGATATCCATAGGAATAATAAAATTTGGGTTTGCAAAAGTACAATTATTTTAATCCTTATCAAAATTGAATTTATTCTGACTTTTTCTTTGTCAAAGCAAATAGCACAGATTGCAGTATGGACAACAAAACACTGAAGAGCAGCGCATACCAGAAACCGTCAACTCTAAAGCCACTCACAAGAGCATCACAGATCATAATGATCAATGCATTAATAACCAATAAGAACAAACCGAATGTGAAAATTGTCACGGGTAGCGTAAAAATAATGAGTAGTGGTTTTACGAATAAGTTCAAAAGGATAAGTACAGCAGCTACGACAATTGCAGTTAGGAAGCTGTTAACGTAAATGCCTGGAAGCATATTAGCCAACACAACGACAGCTATGGCACTCAAAAGTATTTCTATAAGTGTTTTAAAAGATTTGGATTCTGTCATAACATTAAATTAAAAACTGCTAAAGTAATAAAATACTTTAGCAGTTAATGTCATATTCAGCCTTTTACGAAATTAAAGCGAATTATCGCTAGTAACTATTGTTCTGTAATCTCCCAGATTTACCATTGGTAAATTTGAGCCATAGGTCTCATTGATTGCTTTTATAGTTTCGTTGGCGACAAGCGCATAACCTCTTGGAGTTAAGTGTACTGCATCTAACGAAAAAGCTCCTCCTGTGATAAAATCAGAGGTCAGAACTCCGGCATCAAATGGAATTCCGCTTTGGCTTTGCTGTAAAACCTGATTAACATCTACAAAGGCTAATCCGTAGGCCTGAGCCACACTTTGAATTGTTGCATTGTAGGCATTTCTGGCAGTGTTAATGATCATTTGCTCATTAACCGTAAGAACGCTTTCATCACCTAAGGGTACTGTTACACCTGTAATTAGTGTAGGATCGTTATTAACAATGTTACCAATATTTCCGGATGCAGTCAACGGAATAAGATCTTCATCGGTAGCTTGTCTTATCTGTCCAAATGTGTTGGCAGTAACCGGATCCAGGTTAAATGGAGGTCCTTGCAGAATGCCACTGATGTCGATGAGACTTTCATCCGTAAGTGTGACATAATTCTGACCTTCCTGGAAAACAATCTGTCTCTGAGCAGCTTGTTCCGGCGTTAAAATGCCAAATTGAACAAGTCCGGGAAGAAGCTGCTGATTGTACAACGCCAATTGCTGATTCAAAAGCCCTGCTGTTTGGGCATCAAGTGGAACAGCATTTCTGGGAACAGTCGTAAAGAAAGGTATAGTCGTTACATCAGGTATATTGTATACAACACCACCTGTTGCAGTTGTTGTTAAAGCTTCTACGTAGCTCGTAAAAACGCCTGCAAACACATTGGGATCAGTGATATCAGTAGATCCATATGAAGCAGGGTCAGGATTGCCGGTTTGGTCAACACCGGTTCCGCCAGATGTAGCATAGGAAAGCACATCATTATTACCAATCCAAAGGGTAAAAAAGCTTGGCCCCTGTGCTACAGCATCTTCTATTACACTAGCTTCCGGTGAGCTCGCAAATCTTACAAAATATGGATTTGCCAATGTTCCTACATTATTAATGTTACCGTAACCATTCAATCCAAGGTGAAAACTTTTGGCACCTGGTACACCTAAATTGTTTATAGGACCTTGTACAATATTGCCAATATCAGTTGAAGGAGTGCCATCTAAAGGTGCAGGAAATGGTGACCCTGATTGCGTAGATAAGACTAATCTTGGACCAAAACCGGGAAGAGGATTCCCATTAACTAAAAGGCCTCCAACATTATCATTCATAAGTGGTTGAGTAAATTCTCCGCCACCAACTAGGGAAAATTGCTGAGCCAGAATATTGGGGTATGAGTTTTGCTGTGACTCAATATACAGTGCATTATCTGCAAATCCTGCTGTTAAAGAGTTTCCCAGACTTACATAATTAGAAAAATCTGCTTCACCGGTTCTGTAAACTTCATTATCCTCTACAGAACTCTCGAATTCTGATTCACAGGAGAATAAAAAAAGTATCGATGCAAAAATTAGAAATATATTTTGTGTTTTCATATTTGAATATCTTTTTTAAAGTTTATAAGAAATACCGATGCCTGGGATAAAAGTAGTCGTTTTATATGTGCCTTCGAATGGAACAGCTACACCGTTTTCGAAATAAAAGTCATAAGACTCATCAACTTCATCAAACCTTAAATATAAGAATGAAGCATCAATAGAAAGCTTTTCGCTTACATTAAATGATAAGCCGGCAGTGTATCCCTGAGAATCATTTCTTGGTGTTTCCGGTGCAAAATATCCTGATCTTACGGGAGATTCACTGTAATAATATCCTCCTCTAAGTGTAAGTTTTTCCATGGCCTTATATTGTAAACCAAATCGGTAGTTGCTGGAATTTTTATAATTTCTCTGATTAACAGAAGCAGGTATGCCAGGATCACCGAATTCTATGACCAGAGCATCGTATTCTTCCCACATGGCTCTGTTAAAGTCGAAGGCCACTAAAAGCTTTTCGTTGACTTGATAAGATAATCCTAATGTAAATTCTGCTGGTAAAGGCAGAGTCGCATCAAAAGTAGTGGTTCCGTTAGCAACCGGAACCAGTTGAGAATTCGGAATATTTGCAAATACAGCTTCACCGCCTTCAGCATTCAAATCTATCAAAGATCTGTAATGGAAACCAACCCTAAGTTTTTCTGTTGGAGTAAACATAAAACCGGCACTCCAGCCCCAATTTGTGACTCCGGAGTCATCAATAGTAACATTAGATCTTACGCCGTTTTCATCTGTTAGGGTTCTGTTTATGTTTCTGTTGAAATTCACATTACCTGTTGCAAAAATAGGACCACCTCCAATACTAAAATGTTCAGAAAGTTTTACAGATAGCATGGGTTGAACAAATATTGCAGCCAGTTCGATATCATTTACCAAATGCGAACCAGCCCAATCTTTTTCCCACTCTACACGGCTTCCGAAAGGCGTGTATGATGCAATTCCTGCTGTGAGCCATTCATTGACCTTATAAGAAGCATATAGATAAAAAGGTGTACTAACATTATCTTCTACTTCAGAAAATTGACCAGTATCTGTGTTTTGCCATTTAGTTGATGAAAAGATGCCATAAGCACCAGCCGAAACATTTAGTTTATCTTCTAAATAAACCAGACCTGCAGGATTAAAAAAAGCAGTTTCTGCATTGTTAACGACAGCTACACCGGTATGTCCCATACCAAGTGCCTGATTACCTTGTAAGCTCACTCTGTATCCCTGAGAAAAGGCCTGGGACATGGCAAAACTTATCAAGACAATTGTTAAAAAAGATTTTGTCATAAATTGAATTTTTAAGGTTGATTATATAAATCGTAAAAATTAGAAGTCAAATTTAATAAAATTTAATAATCTGGAAACAATATTATCATTTTATTATGCAAGCATAATAAAATATATTATCAAAGAAAATCCACTAACTGGCTTAAGAAGTCTCTTGGATTTTCAGCGTGTACCCAGTGACTTGAATTTTTTATTTCAATCACTTTGAAGTTTGGGAAATGTTCATTTATGAGCTTTTTATCATTAGTTCTGATGTATGAAGAATTTTCACCTTTAATAAAAAGTGTTTCTCCGTTGAATTTGCATTTTTCCGGAAGTGCTTTTCCAATCTCATGTCTGTTTTGAATAAAAATATCAATATTTGGTTTAAGACTCAATTTATTATCGGTCTCTCTTTTAAGATTTTTTAGAAGGAATAGCCTGACGCCTTTGTCCTTAATTGTTTCAGACAAGATCTCTTCTGCCTGAGTTCTGGACTCCAGGTGACTTTCTTTGAGTTTTTTAAGACTCTTAAGGATTTCATCGTGATGAGGTTGATATAGTTTTGGTGAAATATCCACTACTACAAGTTTCTCAACAAGGTCAGGGTGTTCCGAAGCAAATTGCATAGCTATTTTTCCGCCCATTGAGTGTCCAATTAGTCTAACTTTATCAAGATTATGGGCGTTCATGTAATTATTGACATCCTGTACCATAATATCATAACTGAAATCACTACTATGTGGGCTTTTGCCATGATTTCTCATGTCTGGAAGGTGTACCTCATAGTGATCTGCCAATTTTTTAGCGATGGTTTTCCAATTATCACCCATCCCTAAAAATCCATGTATAATTATTAACGGTTTTCCTTTGCCGAATATTTGAGTATTTAATTCCATCAATTTAATTTTTTTAAATAAGATTCTACCACATTTTGCAGTCCGTCATAAATTGCTTCACATATTAAAGCGTGGCCAATAGATACTTCTTTAAGGTTCGGAATATTTTTCGCGAAATAGCTTATGTTGTTGAGGTTTAGGTCATGACCCGCATTAATACCAAGTCCTAATGAATTTGCCATTTCTGCACTTTCAACATATGCTTTGATGGCATTTTCCTTGTTAGCAGCATAGTTTTGCGCGTATGCTTCTGTGTAAAGCTCTATCCTGTCTGTACCAGTGTCTTTTGCATGTTTTACCATATCCAGGACCGGATCAACAAAAATTGAAGTTCTGATACCCTGGTCCTTAAATATTTTTATGATGTCTCTGAGGTAACCTTTGTGTTTTTCCGTATTCCAGCCGGCATTAGAGGTAATGGCATCAACTGCATCAGGAACGAGGGTGACCTGTTCAGGTTTAGTTTCTAATACCAATTCAATAAATTTTTCGTTAGGATTACCTTCAATATTAAACTCTGTTTTTACAACTTTCTTGAGTGCTCTTACATCACTGTATCTGATATGCCTCTCGTCCGGCCTTGGATGAACGGTGATGCCCTGTGCACCAAAAGATTCTATGTCTATAGCAGACTTTACTACATCCGGCATATTACCTCCTCTGGCATTTCTTAAGGTTGCAATTTTATTTATATTAACGCTTAATCTTGTCATAATCTTAAATTTTTCTTACAGCTCACAAAAATACATTCTTAAATCACGCTTTACTTAAAATTTTAATTATTTTGCATACTCTTATGAAGTTAGAAAATCAAAAATATCCATTACCAACGCTGAGTATCGACTCCAGAGTCAAAGATCTCAAAGTATTAAACAGAGAAGGCACTAGAAATGTAATAATACTTGATGATAAAAAATATGCCGGTATAATGCCGGGTGATATATTGAATCGTTTTGATGATGATGATTCTGTGCATGATTTGAAGAACTACTTTATAGACTTATTCCTTTTTGAAGATTATACTCTGTTTGATTGGTTGAAGGTCAAAGAGAGGCTCGACCTTGATTTCATTCCTTTGGTTGGCAAAGATGGTATTTTTGAAGGTCAGGTGAGTTCTCAGGACATTTTAGATCGGTTTAGAAACACAGGTTTAATAGTTGATTTATCGAGTATTTTAGTCATTAGAAAAGCAACAGAAGATTTTAGTTACAGCGAAGTATTTCAAATTGCCGAGGCCAATGGTGCCAAAATTTTTGCAAGCTATATCCAGGATTCATCTAAAGATTATACAGTTATCGCATTAAATATTTACCATACCGGCCTGAATGAACTCCTTCAAAGCTTTAGAAGATATGAATATGACATTATCAGTTTTCATGATGAAGATTTACATCATGAAACGCTCAAGGCAAATTCAGATTACTTTTCAAAGTATTTAACTGTGTAAATATTTCATATGAAAGTAGCAATATTTGGCCAGGCTTTCTATCCGGACTCTGCGAAGTATCTTAAGCAAATTATTGAGGTTTTTGAGCAAAGTAAAGTCAATTATTTTTTTGAAGAAAATTACCTTAAGCTCATTAAAACAGATGGTTATTTACCGGATGATAAAAAGTTACAAACCTTCAAAAAATTAGATGAGTCCTTCGATCTATTCTTTTCATTAGGTGGTGATGGTACAATTTTAGCTTCAGTAAAATTCGTTAAAGGTTTAGACATACCAATTGTAGGAATAAATACCGGTAGATTAGGATTTCTTGCAACCATTCACAAAGAAGAGATCAGTTCCTATGTCATTGATATTCTGAAAGGCAATTTTTCTATATCAGAAAGATCGCTTTTGGAAGTTACTACAAATTCTGAATATTTTGAAAAGGCTGAATTTAATTATGCCTTAAATGAAGTCGCTTTAAGCAGAAAAGATACGACCTCAATGATAAGTGTAGATGCCTGGATAGACAAAGAGCATATTGGAGCTTACTGGTCTGATGGCTTGATCATATCTACGCCAACCGGTTCAACCGGTTATTCTCTCAGTTGCGGTGGTCCGATAATAACGCCGCAAACACAGGCTTTCGTCTTAACGCCGATTGCACCTCATAATCTCAATGCAAGACCATTGGTAGTGCCTAATAAAACTGAGATAAGGTTAAAGGTTACAGGAAGAGAAAAAGATTTTCTCATTTCTATGGATTCCAGAATTTACACACTGTCTCAGGAAAATGAAATTTTCATCAAAAAGGCAGATTTTAGTATAAAACTAGTCTTACATAACGAAAACAGCTTCTTAAGAACTTTGAGAAAAAAGTTGCTCTGGGGAGAAGACCAGAGGAATTGATGCAATAATTTTTGTATTTCTATGTTGTATTCTACAAAGTTGATATTATCCTTTTCAGGGATGTCATAATTACTATATTTGCGAACTTTTTAAAAATCAGAGATTTTGTTAATGAAGTCTTTACATTTAATCTTACTTTTAATTTTTAGTTTGGGTTATTCACACGCACAGACATATGAAATAGGAGCAATATTTGGCAACACTGCGTTTGTAGGTGATGTGGGAAATACTCAGGTTATTAATACAAAAGACTTCATAGGGCGATACCAGTTTTCATACGGGTTACTGTTCAGGTGGAACAGAAGTAACAGACATTCTTTCAGGTTTTCGGCTATGCAGCATAATACATTTGGTTTTGACCGGGAATCTGATATTGTAGAAAGGCAAAACAGAAACCTGAACTTCAATACTGTAATTAACGAATTGTCTATTGGTTTAGAATATACTTTTTGGGAATGGGATCTGCATTCGTCCAAAAGACCACAGATTGTACCTTATCTGCACACAGGTATAGCTTATTATTTTACAGATCAATTCGCCAGAGCAGGTGATCAACTGATAGAAGCCGGGGATTTGAGTGGCTTTTCGATTCCCATGACCATTGGGGTTAAAGGGACTATTGGCAGAAGATTTGTGCTTTCTGCGGAATTCACACCGCGTTACACTTTTACAGATAATATGGATGGCAGTGCACCTTCAGAATTAGATTCCTCTAACGCTTTCGAAGAATTTGGTAACCCTAATTCAAACGATTGGTATATATTTGCAGGGTTTTCACTGACATATACCTTTGGACGAAAGCCATGCTATAATTGTAAATTCTGAGATGACTGAAGATCAAATTAACAAATCCAATATACCAAAACACATTGCCATAATAATGGATGGTAATGGAAGGTGGGCTAAAAATAAGGGGTACAAGCGGGTTTTTGGGCATCAGCACGGCACTAATACAGTAAATGAAATTGTAGAAGCATGTGTTGACCTTGGCGTCGAATACTTAACACTTTTTGCGTTTTCTACTGAGAATTGGCAAAGACCTAAATATGAGGTCAACAGCCTGATGAAGCTCCTCGTTTCTTCCATAAAAAAAGAGCTTCAGAACATGCATGATCAAAAAATAAAATTAACAGCTATAGGAGACATTGATAAGCTTCCTGAGAAAGTCAAGAATCAGCTCGATGAGGTCAGGGAAGCAACTTCGTCCTACGAAAATCTCAAATTGACCTTAGCCCTGAGCTATAGCTCAAGAGAAGAAATTGTAAATGTTGTAAAAGCCATAAGTCAGAAAGTTAAAAATAATGTAATTGATGTAGAAGATATAGACCATTCCACAATAGATTCTCATCTTTACAGCCATTATTTGCCAGATGTAGACTTGCTTATTAGGACAAGTGGTGAGCAAAGGATAAGTAATTTTATGTTGTGGCAAATTGCTTATGCCGAATTATATTTTTGTGAAGTACTTTGGCCGGACTTTAATAAAGAACATCTACTAGAGGCTATATATAATTTTCAGAAAAGAGAAAGAAGATTTGGAAAAACGAGTGAACAACTTAAATAACAATCCCGGTTTTATATTGTGTTTGATTTTTTGTTTAGCCTTTGGCTATAACAATATTTTGGCTCAGGATGTATCACTTTCAGGAGGAAAAAAATACACCATTGGAAGCATTAGCGTGACAGGTGCTACAAGCTACAATGATAAAACGGTGGTGGCTTTTACAGGTCTTAAGAAAGGAGATGAGATTTACATTCCCGGTAAAAAATTAAGTGAAGTCCTCGAAAAACTCTGGGACCTGGGTCTTTTTAGTGATATAAACTTTTATCTGACAAAAGTTGAAGGTAATACTGCTCATCTCGAATTAGAGATAAAAGAAGTCCCAAAATTAGTCGACGTTAAGGTACGTGGGATAAAGAAGAAGAAAAGAGAAAAAGTAGTAACAGATAACCAGCTTAATAAAGGGAAAAAAGTTACTGAAAATGTCATTGCAAATACAAAAAACAGTATTGTAAAAGAATTAAGGAAAAAGGGATATCTCAATGCAAGTGCAGATATAAATACTGTTGAAGTTAAGGATTCCTTGGGTCAATCTATTGGTGTAAATATGAACATCAATATCAAAAAGGGCGACAAAGTAAAAATTGATGATATCAGGATAAAGGGCAACGAAAAACTATCTGATGGAAAAATCAGAAAGTTTATGAAAAAGACCAAACAAAAATTCCCCTTGCGTTTTTGGAAACGTTCAAAACTTATACCTGAAGATTTTGAAAATGATAAAGAGAGAATCATTGATAAATACAATGAAAGAGGATTTAGAGACGCCAGGATTGTAACAGACTCAGTAATCAAAAAAAATGCAGAAGAAATAGATATCGTTTTAGAAATAAAGGAGGGTAACCGCTATTACTTCGGTGATATTTCTTTTATCGGAAACTCTGCATACACGGACGATGAGCTTTCCAGAATTATAGGAATTAAGAAAGGGGATCCTTACAATGGTGTTTTATTTCAGGAAAAAATAGCTAATCCGGAAAAGCCCGATGCTATGGACCTGACAAACCTCTACCAGAATGATGGTTACCTGTTCTCAAGGATAATACCTGTTGAGACCAGGATTTATAATGATACCATAGATTATGAAATAAGGATTAAAGAAGGAAAAGTTGCATACTTCGATGAAGTGCTTATAACCGGAAATGATAGAACTAATGACAATGTCATTTACAGAAATTTACTAACACGACCAGGCGCACGTTACAGCAAGCAGGCCATTATGTCAACTATCAGAGAACTTGGGCAGCTTGGTTTCTTTGACGCCGAACAACTTCAACCAAAAATTAAAGATCCTGATCCAAATCAGGGTACACTGGATATAGAATTCCCTGTTGTAGAAACCGGAAGTAGTCAAATAGAATTGCAAGGAGGTTACGGTGGTGGTGGTTTTATAGGGACGCTTGGATTGAGATTCAACAATTTTTCTATCAGAAATATTTTTAATAAAGATGCTTATAAGCCGGTTCCGATGGGTGATGGACAGTCTATTTCTATTAGAGCTCAGGCCAGTCAGGCTTTTAGGGTTTATAGTTTATCATTTGTAGAGCCATGGTTAGGCGGCAGAAAACCAGTACAGTTTTCAGTTTCATTATCCCAAACCACTCAGTTTTTATTCAATCCTTTTACAAGACGGGCAGATACTGACAGAAAATTTTCTATTTCGGGAATAAGTGTTGGTTTTGCTAAGCGTCTTCAAATACCTGATAATTATTTCACATTTTCATCAGCTGTAAGTTTTCAGCATTTTAATTTAGATAACTTTAATGTTGGACTATTCAGATTTCCTAATGGTACTTCAAACAATCTCGCTTTTACGGTGGGTCTTTCAAGAGATAATACATTCTCAAATCCTATTTATCCAAAAGGTGGTTCAAGATTTGGTGTTACGGCCAAATTCACCTTGCCGTATTCAGCTTTCGACGGCAGAGATTATGGCGCTTTAAGAGAAGAAAGAGAAGAAGCGCTTGCTGCAAATGATGAACAAAGATTAGCAGAAATAGACCAAATAAGATTTGACTGGCTGGAATTTTATAAAGTAAACTTTAATGCAGAATGGTTTAATAAACTGATAGGAGACCTGGTTTTAAGAACTAATGTTGAATTTGGATTTTTAGGGGCTTATAATCAGGATAGAGGTGTACCACCATTCGAAAGGTTCTTTGTTGGAGGTGACGGTCTTGCCGGTGTAACACTGGATGGTAGAGAAATCATTAGATTGAGAGGTTATCCTAATCAATCTATTATCCCAAGAACCAGAAGCAATGTAAGTGAAGAAACATTTAACGACGGGGCAACAATTTATAATAAATTTACGTTTGAGTTAAGGTATCCTATCACATTGAATCCTAGTGCTTCAATTTATGGTTTAACTTTCTTTGAAGCCGGTGCAGCTTTTGATAACTTTGAATCGTTTTCACCGTTTGAGTTAAATCGTTCCGCTGGTTTAGGTTTAAGGATCTTTATGCCGGCATTTGGACTGTTGGGAATAGACTTTGGATATGGATTTGATCCTATACCAGGCACTAATTTAGGGCCAAATGGATGGGAAACACACTTTATCATAGGACAACAATTTTAAAATATGTCAGTATCTAATTTAAAAATATTCCGGTCTTATTTAATCATTACAGTATTGATGTTAGCTTTTGCCACATCAAATGCTCAGCGAGGTCTTAAAATCGCTTATATAGATATGGAATATATTCTTGATAATATTCCGGAGTACAGACAGGCTTCCCAGATGCTTGATCAAAAGATACAGGAATGGAAGGGCGAAATAGCACTGAAGCAAACCAAGATTGATAATTTAAAGGAACAACTTGAGAATGAAAGACCCTTGCTTACTCCAGAGTTAATCGAAGAAAAAGAAGAAGAAATAAATTACCTTCAGGAGCAATTATTCAGCTATCAGGAGCAAAAATTTGGTGCATCAGGTGAATTTATAGTTCAGAAAAGACAGCTCATACAACCTATAGAGGATCAGGTGTTTAATGCTATTCAGGAGATTGGCAAAGCCAGAGAGTATGACTTCATTTTTGAAAATTCTGCTGAGGCTTTACTGCTGTTTTCTGCAAAACGGCACGATATTAGTGATAGAGTCTTACAGTTGATCAACAGAAGCGCCAGAAAGATCTCTTCAGAGGATGAGTCAAATAAAGAAGAACCCAGGAAAACCCGTAAAGAGAAGGAAGAAGAGAAAAATGTGCTTCAGGAGATTGCAGAAGAACCTTATAAGTCTGTAAAAGATGCTAAAGAAGACGATGAAAAAGAAAAGGCCAGAGAAGAAGAAATTGCAGCAAGAGAAAGACAAAGAGACTCTATACGGGAAGCAAGAGAACGGATAAGAGACTCTATCCGAATGGCCAGACAAAAGGCTTTTCAGGAAAGAAGGGAAGAAGCCCAGAGAAAAAGAGATTCAATTAAAAAAGCAAGAGAAAATAACGATTAAAAAAGAATAACAAAAACAATTAATTATGAAATCAATCAACACATTTTTATTCACCTTAGCCTTAATAGTTGGCTTTATGGGTAATACCAATGCGCAATCCAAAATTGCGCATATAGATACGCAGGCTTTTATAGAGTCAATGCCTTCATATCAGGATGCAATGAAGCAAATCCGACAGGTCGAGCAAACTTACCAGGCCGAAATCGATGAACTATTAAAAGAAGCTCAGAAAAAGAGCGAGCGATACAAAGCTGAAGCTCCAACTAAGACTGATGAGGAAAACGCAATGAGACAGCAGGAAATGAACGATATGCAAAATTCGATTATGGAGTATAATCAAACAGCTACAAGAGATGTCCAAAAGAAAAGAGAGGAATTAATGAGACCTGTATTGGAAAAAGCCAGAAATATAATTCAGGAAACTGCACGTGCAAAAGGCTTTGACTATGTGTTGGATTCAACGGTAGGTTCAGGCGTTTTGTTGGCAGATGGTTATGATTTACTGGACGATGCAAAGGCTGCATTATCAACCAACTAAAGTCATCAAGTATTTTAAAACTTAAGCCCTTCTGGTTTCTGCCGGAACAGGGCTTTTTTTATGAAAAAAAATAGCACATCTGCAATAGGTATATTTGACTCTGGTCTCGGAGGTCTTTCAATTCTAAAGGAAATTTCAAATAGACTTCCAAATGAAGAACTTATCTACTTAGCTGATTCTGATAATGCACCTTATGGTGAAAAGCCAAAGGAACATATTATCGAAATTTCAAGAAAAAATACGGAGTTCCTTATATCCAAGAATTGTAAGTTGATAGTAGTAGCCTGTAATACAGCGACGACCAATGCGATAAGTATTCTTAGAAACAATTACAACATACCTTTTATAGGCATTGAACCTGCCATAAAGCCTGCTGCTCTTAATTCTAAAAATGCATGTATCGGTGTTCTGGCTACAAAAGGAACCCTAAGCAGTGATCTTTTTGCAGAGACTACAAAAAAGTTTACAAGTCATACAAAGGTAATTGAAGTTGAAGGAAAGGGTATTGTAGAAGCCATAGAAAGCAATGCTTCCAATACAATAGGATTTGAACAACTGCTCAAAAATCAATTGAAGCCTTTTGTTGAGGCTAAGATAGATACTCTGGTTTTAGGTTGTACTCATTATCCATTTATAGTACCACAGATCAGAAAGTGTTTAGGAAATGAAGTCATAATTATAGATTCCGGATTTGCTGTTGCAAGGCAAACAGACAGAATTCTGCAGAATCTGCAATTAAAGGTAATCACTAAGAAAAGCCAGAAGCCATCATTGAATGTTTATACCAATAAGACATCGAAGGATGCACTTTTAAATATTTTGGAAAATTTGAAGATTGATCAGTATAAGCAATTTGATCTTTAGTGTGAATCAGAATTTATTAGGTTAGTTACCACTCCCATCCAATACCAGTCCTCAAAATATAATCTGTTTCACTGGCATTTAGCGCAGGACGGTTATCATAATTTAATGAAAATCCGACTCTCACGAAGAAGTCTAAAGGTAAATCATATTTTAGGTCAAGATTTGTATCTACTCTAATTCTGCTGCTGTCCGTCAAACCATTATAGCCCATAAAGTCAAAAGAAAGATCAAAACCATCAAAATTGTACAAATCTAATTTTGTGCCCAGGTATGCTTCCCAGGTATTTCTTATATCTTCGGCATCGGTAAATCGTTCCAGGTTGTTGTTTACACCAATTTTCAAACCCCAGTCTGCTTTATAATTTGCAAACAAATATCTACCAAATCCGATTTGAGTATTGGCCCGTATTTCTATGTTTTGCTCACTATTTGATAAAGTTGATATGCTCGTAGCGCCATACCATTTACTAAATAATATTCTTCTGTAACTCAACAATCCATCTCTTCTAAAGATATCAGCAGAATTGTCCTGAGTAGACTGAAGCATGTTAAAGGTCATTACGGAAGTTGATTTGTCTGTTTTGTAGCCAACAGAACTCCTTATCGAAAATTGCTGAAGATTCTGGGCTTTAGTCAGATTAAATCCAACCTCAAGTTCTGCGCTAAACCGGTCAGAAAAACCTTTTTTTAGTTCAGCGATGTAAATGACATCTTTTAAATCATAGGTGTCTACAGTGGTACCTTCATTATAAATTATTAAGGATTGATCTTTGTTTAGCTCAATTTTTCCTTTAATAATTTCGTTTTTCACACCAATTCTGTATTCGTGAAAAGATACTAGACGTTCAATACTTAACCATTTTATTTTAAAATCATCATCTGCATAATCAGTGTCAAAAACCAATACACCTTTTTCCATTTTTTTTATTTTTCCGGCTATGCTCTGTCCATTTTTAAAAACAAGCGTATCCGACTGAGCAGAAACTTTGACAACAGAATGAAGTATAAAAAAGCATATGATAAATATTGTTCTTGCTGGGAAATGTGTCTTAAGGCTAGAATGAAGCATTTGTAAACAGTTTTCTAATTCTCTGTATTTATGGTTTAAGGATTGAAAATGATAGAACGAATAATTGAATATCCGTTTTCATACCTAAGCGCTTGTTATTGCGGCTACAATTACTCTATCGAAAAGTCTATCGCCAAAGTAT
>CAJXVZ010000042.1 GCA_913062845.1 uncultured Psychroflexus sp. | reverse complement strand
TATTCTTGCTTTTACGGGTTTTTTTGATATTGAATTCTTATCACAGCAAGAGACACGGACCTCCATGCTTTACGTGGGTTTACTTGCAGTTTTGGGAACAGCCCTGGCTAAGATCATTTTCAATCGGCTTATCCAATTGTCTAATCCTGTTTTCTCTACCTCAGTGACTTATCTTATACCCATTGTCGCGTTGTTTTGGGGAATTATAGACGGAGAATCCTTCAGTTTATGGCAACTCATCGCCGGAGGAATAATATTACTTGGTGTTTATATTTCTAATCTTAAGGGTCAGAAAAAAGACAAGCTCAAAAATATTCAGTAGTATTTAGAGGCCTGTTATAAAAAAAAAGCTCCAACGGAAAGTTGAAGCTTTCTATAAATATTAATGATATTTCTTTTAAAATTTGTAACTCAAACCAAAAGTCCAGAAGGACTGCAAATCATTATCAATATTATCAAAGTCAGGACTTGTGCCGTTTCCATCCCAATTGTCTAGAGCGAAATTTAAAGCTTCTTGTTTGTTGTCCCTCAAGGCAAAATCAAGACCTATACCCAAATTTTTCCAAACAGTATAGCTCAAAGAGTTTGTCCATGTTGTATTTGATAAATTAGAGCTTTCATAGCTTTGAAAAGTAGATAAATTAGTTTTAAGGTTTAATTTACCAAAAGATCTGGTGTAATCTGCAACAATCTTAGCCCCTAATGAAGATTCGAATACCGTTTCTCCACTTGCAAAAACAAAGTTATAGTTCAGAGGATTTATGACAACAGTCAAATCACTGTTTGGCGTCCAGGTCATACCTGTACCCACATCCAGATATCCGGGATCATTAAAGTTGTCTATCACAGTTGTTCTGTATTCTGTAAATGCAGAAACAGCCCATTTTTCGCTGAGTCTGTAACCATAAAGTGAAGAGATATTGAAGACATCTGTAGCAGCACGAAAGCTATCATCATCAGTGGGATCGTCTTTGTCGTCAAACTTCACCCAATTCAGGTTGATGTTTAAAGCGTTTTTCCAGAAATATTCATCCTCAATTTTATTGGCATAGGCATTAAATGTAAAACCAATTGTTCCTGCTTCGTTATTTGGAGTGCCTTGTGCGTACCAATTGTTAAATTGTGAAAGACTACCTCCAATCGTACCAAATGCACCGGTGCGCCATCCGGGTAGCGCATCTATTTTTGCTTTTATGGCATCGGCTTCAGCCTGAAATTTATCGGCCTGCGCCTGTTTCTCTTTGAGCTGTTCCTGAAGTTCTTCTTTGGTCTGAGCAAAAACATTTTGTAAAGCAAGTAGTGCAATTAAAATGAATAAAGATTTTATTTTCATATCAGTATTTATTAAAAATTGCCGCAATTATAATTCTGTTTGTTAAAAAACAAACTATTTTTTAGGTTTAAAAAGAGGAACAGCTGAGCAAGCTTCGCCGAACATTAAACTTTTTACCACTGGTTGGAGTTTCTTTATAAGTTGAAGATATGCAGTTTCCGGTACAGGTTTATGACTACAGCCTTTTACAATTAAAGGTCTGTTTTTATAGGCTTCAACATCTAAGTTGTTAATTGCCTCTGTGTATAATATTTGGTTGAGCTCCTGTTCAGAACCCACAATAACTTTTTTGGCTACGGGATTCAGGTAAGTAGAAATCAGCATATAAGCCCAGGATGGAACAATAGCATCTGTGGAACATTGAAGGCACACAAAGCAATCGGCATATTGTGACCAATCTTCGTTTTTGAGTGCTGTTCTAAAGTCTTTTTCTTTTAAGATAAAACCTTCGTGTAACCATTTTGAAATGTCCACAATAACCCTGTTACCTTCCTGATAAAGTTCTTCAAGATTAAAGGTGATGATAGGACTTTTTGCAACCCTGTTTACGATTTCCTCTGCCATACTATAACATGCCTAATTCCAGTTTAGCTTCTTCGCTCATGATATCCTGAGACCAGGGCGGATCGAACGTGAGCTCTACTTCGACATCATTTACCATATCTATCGACTTCACTTTTTCCTGAACTTCCTGAGGTAAGGATTCGGCAACAGGACAATTGGGAGAGGTCAGCGTCATTATGATCCTCACGTTGTGATCTTCATTCACAAAAACATCATATATCAAACCTAATTCGTAAATATCTACAGGTATTTCAGGGTCATAAATTGTTTTTATAACCTTTACGATTTTATCCCCTAATTTTTCAGTATCTATTGTGTCTTCAGCCATAATCTAGTTTTGTGTTTGTTTGTTTTCGTAGGCGAGCGCATACATTTTCAATTGTTTTATCATACTTACCAGACCGTTTGCTCTGGTAGGAGAGAGGTGTTCTTTAAGTCCGATCTCATCAATAAAATCTGTGTTTGCTTTCAGGATTTCCTGAGGTTCCTGATTTGAAAAGACACGTATCAATATGGCAATAATGCCTTTTGTAATGATGGCATCGCTGTCTGCTGTAAAAATGACTTTGTTGTCTTTCATATCAGCATGAACCCATACTTTGGACTGACAACCTTTTATAATGTAATCGTCGGTCTTGTATTGTTCTTCGATAAGAGGTAAAGATTTCCCTAATTCTATCATGTATTCATAACGCTGCATCCAATCTTCAAACATAGAAAATTCTTCTACCACCTCGTTTTGTATATTTACTATATTGCTCATGATCTTTGCAGTTTTAATTTTAAAATCATTTCGTTCTTATCATTGAAAAATTCAAGGATATCTCCATTAAATTTAAAATTATTAAAATTATTAAGATTACCCAAAAAAGCATCTTCATTATGCATATTTCCTTCGCAATACATTTTGGTTGACATGGCATAGCCAAACTCTATATTCTCACCGTCTATATTGTATTCACTGGAAAAGGTATTGCAATCAAAGGTACCGCTCATGCGTTGTTTTTCGGCATCAATATTTATAGTGTAGGTTTTCTTCGGTTTAAATTTTTCGGCTTTCAACTCCAGGACTTCATAAGTGCCGGTAGGGAAATTTTCCTGAGCTACGGTTTTTTTGGTTGAATTACAGGAAAATAAAATAACTAAAAGTGAAGAAACTATCATTTTCATAGTAACATGGTATTTGCCTTTTGTAATGCCTCTATCATAAGGTCTATTTCGGCTTTGGTATTGTAAAAACAAAAAGATGCACGAATTGTTCCCGGGATTTTAAAAAAGTCCATTATAGGCTGTGCGCAGTGGTGTCCAGTTCTTAGCGCAATACCCATTTTATCAGCCAAAGTACCAACATCATAAGGATGTAAGCCTTCAAAGTTGAAAGAGATCACAGCGGTTTTTTTGTCTGTTGTAGTACCATAGATGATGACATTTTCAAATTCATTGAGTCTGTCAGTTGCGTATTCCAGCAGTTCCTGTTCATAAGCCTGTATTTTCTCAAAGCCTATGTTATTCATATAATCTAAAGCCCTTCCAAAAGCTATACCTCCACAAATGTTTGGGGTTCCGGCTTCAAATTTATTGGGTAAGCCGGCATAAGTAGTTTTTTCAAAACTCACCTGATCTATCATTTCTCCGCCACCCTGATACGGCGGAAGCGCTTCAAGCAGGTCACGTTTACCATACAACATCCCGATACCGGTTGGTCCACAGATTTTGTGGGCAGAACAGGTGTAAAAATCAACATCCAAGGCCTGCACATCAGGTTTGATGTGTGGTGTGGCCTGTGCGCCATCAACCAAAACTTTGGCACCAACTTCATGCGCTTTTTGGATGATTTCTTCAATTGGATTGATGGTCCCCAATGCATTGGATACATGGTTCACCATTACCAATTTGGTGTTTTCATTCAACATGACCTCAAACTGACTCATGTTGAGGTCACCTTGTTCAGTCATTGGCAAGACTTTCAGTTTGGCACCTGTTTTTTCACATAGCATTTGCCAGGGTACAATATTCGAGTGATGTTCCAATCCTGAAACTAACACCTCATCACTATCTGAAAGAAATTCTTCAAATCCGCTGGCTACAAGGTTTATACTGTGAGTGGTACCGGATGTGAAAATAATTTCCTTTGATTCTTTAGCGTTAAAATGCTTTTGCACCGTTATTCTGGCTTTTTCATAAGCTTCAGTAGCTTCCTGAGATAAAGCATGAACACCTCTGTGAATATTGGCGTTATAATTTTGATAATAATCTACAATGCAATCAATGACCTGTTGAGGTGTCTGTGAGGTGGCCGCATTGTCAAAATAAACCAAAGGCTTCCCATTGACTTTCCGCTTTAGTATTGGGAAGTCTTCTCTTATTTTTTCTACATTTATTCTCTCTGCTGCTTCGGTTTTCATAAATTTTATAAGTCAAATCCAAGTTCTACCCCAATTTTGAGGGCAATCTGCTTGGTGATTCTGTTTTTTATTTCGGGTATTTTCACGCTGTTTAAAACGTTGTTCGCAAAAGCATACATCAATAAGGCTCTTGCTTCTTTCTTAGGGATACCTCTGGACTGCATGTAAAATAATGCCTCTTCATCTAATTGTCCTATTGTACAACCATGACTGCATTTTACATCATCTGCAAATATTTCCAGTTGAGGTTTGGAATTGATGGTCGCCTGATCGTCTATCAAAATATTATTATTACTTTGGTAGGCATCTGTTTTTTGAGCAATCTTATCTACGAGAACCTTGCCATTGAAAACACCGGTAGATTTTTCAGCAAAAATGCCTTTGTAATCCTGATGGCTTTCACAATGCGGTTTTTTGTGGTGAACAAGTGTATTGTGGTCTACGTGTTGTTTGCCTTCGATGATGGTAACTCCTTTTAACGTGGAATTTATATTGCTTCCGTTCTGGTAGAAATTCAAGTTATTTCTGGTCAGTTTTCCGCCAAATGAAAAGGTATGAACAGACGCATTCGAGTCTCTTTCCTGACTGATATAGGTATTATCAATCAATGATGATGTAATCTTATCGTTTTGAATTTTATAGTAATCCAAATCAGCATTTTTACCAACGAAAATTTCAGTAACTGAATTGGTCAGTACAGCATTTTCGGTCAGGCTCTGATGTCTTTCAACAATTTGTACCTGTGCATTATCTTCAACAATAATTAGATTACGTGGCTGAATCATCAGAGCATGTTCATTTCCGGTTGAGAAATTCAGGATCTGGATTGGTTTTTCAGCGGCAACACCTTTAGGGATTTTAATGTATGCACCTTCGTAAGAAAAAGCGGTATTCAAAGCTGTAAGACTTTCTTTTGGTGCGACTTTATTAAAATACTTTTTGATGATAGGTTTGTATTTCGGCTTGTTCAATGCAGAAGACATCAAGCACGCATCCAGTTTATCATGCGTAGTCTGAGACAAGTGTGAAGCAAAGATACCATCAATAAAAACGATTTGATAGGTGTCGATGTCGTGGACACAATATTTCTTAATATCGCGATATTCAATCGTGTCCTCTTTCTTAGGGAAAATACTGTAATCCTCTTTCAATATTGAGTTGAGCGAAGTGTATTTCCAGGCCTCTAGTTTTTTTGTAGGAAAACCGGATTGTTCAAAGAACTTAATGGCATCATTTCTAATGTCGTGAATGCTGTTTTCGAGATCTATGGTTTCCTCGAATGCCATATATGAGGATAATAATTTTTCTTTAAGCTGCATAAGTTTAATGTTTGATGTTTAAGGTTTAAAGTTCTTAGTAAAAGATTACTTAAACTTAATGCCTTTAAAATTTTTTCTATTTAAATAATTTGTTAGACCTGCAATTCTTCTGCTTAAATCTTCAAAGTCTTTAATTAAAGTATTTTTAGCATCAGAAGAAATGTAATTACAATCATATATTCGATAAATCTGAGATCTTGTTTCGCCAGCAGAACCTTTTGCAATCGATAAAAACTGTCTAAACTCAACATTACCGCCTCTTTCAAATCCCTCTGCTATATTATCCATGATAGAACCACTAGACGATCTTATTTGATTTCTCAGTTTATAGTCATTTTTCAAATTGGTTTCTTCAGTAATTTTGTAGATAATTTTAAACAATCTTCTAGCCTCTTGCCATATTTCTAAATCTTCAAAACGATCTACAGTTGCCATTATCTTTAAACCTTGAACTATAAACCTTAAACCAGAGTTTCCTCCTTCAACCAATCGTAACCTCTTTCTTCGAGTTCTCTGGCCAGGTTCTTATCGCCGGATTTGATGATCTTTCCATCAACCAAGACGTGAACCACATCCGGTACTATATAATCCAATAGCCTTTGGTAGTGCGTGATGACCAAAGTGGCGTTGTCTTTTGTTCTTAACTTATTTACACCGTCTGCAACTACTCTGAGTGCATCAATATCCAATCCTGAATCGGTTTCGTCAAGGATAGCCAGTTTGGGTTCCAGCATGGCCATTTGGAAGATCTCGTTTCTTTTCTTTTCACCTCCCGAAAAGCCTTCGTTGAGCGAACGTGACAAAAACTTTCTGTCCATGTGCAGTAAAGCAGATTTCTCACGAATCTTCTTAAGCATTTCATTGGCCGGCATATCCTTTAAGCCCTGGGCTTTTCTGATCTGGTTGATCGCAGTCTTTATAAAGTTGGTCACCGTAACACCAGGAATTTCAACAGGATACTGAAAAGACAGAAAAATACCCTTATGCGCTCTTTCATCAGCGGAAAGGTCAGATATATTAGATTTTTCAAAAAGTATTTCGCCTTCTGTTGCTTCGTATTCTTCATTTCCCGCAATTACTGAAGCCAAAGTACTTTTGCCTGAGCCGTTTGGCCCCATGATGGCATGAACTTCTCCAGGTTTGATCTCCAGGTTTAAGCCTTTTAAAATCTTATTTCCTGTTACTTCTGCGTGTAAATTATTTATTTTTAACATTCCTATTCTGTTTTTTTTGAACTGTATTTCAAGACCTTGGTCTCTTCTTTTAATTGAGGTTTATATACTTTGTCTAAAGATTTTATGGTTACTATTTCATCCCAGCCTTCAGGCTCCGTATTTGGATTAATTTCAGCCTGAACAGTAACATTTATAACATCATAATCGTTGGTTTTTAAGGCGTCTGATTTTTCAATTGCCTCAAGAGCGAAATCGTTCATGGTCACACCATAGAGTTTATTCCTGACTTTCAATACGGCTGCCGTATCGACGTGGATAAATTCACCGTCTAAAGTTTTATATGCACTTTTTAAGTCTTTGGATGCTGTCTCAACAACTTTTTTCTGTTCTGCTGTTTTATCAGATTTACATCCAATCAATGCAAATGTAAAAACCAGGATGATTGTTATAATTCTCATCTTTTATGATTTGATTTTATCCTACGGAACCTTCCAATGAAATTTCCAGTAATTTCTGAGCTTCCACTGCAAATTCCATAGGTAATTTATTTAATACCTCTTTACTGAAACCATTGACGATAAGCGCAATTGCTTTTTCAGTATCTATACCACGCTGGTTACAATAAAAGATCTGGTCTTCGCCAATTTTGCTTGTGGTTGCTTCGTGCTCGATCTGTGCATTCTTATTAGAAACTTCTATGTATGGGAATGTATGCGCACCACACTTATTACCCATCAAGAGTGAATCACATTGAGAGAAGTTTCTTGCATTCTTAGCTCTTGGACTAACTTTTACCAATCCACGGTATGAGTTTTGAGATCGTCCGGCAGAAATACCTTTAGAAATAATGGTAGATTTTGTATTATTTCCTAAATGCACCATTTTTGTTCCTGTATCTGCCTGCTGAAAATTATTGGTTAATGCAATAGAATAGAATTCACCAATAGAATTATCTCCTTTTAAGATACAACTCGGGTATTTCCAGGTTACTGCAGAACCGGTTTCTACCTGTGTCCAGCTGATCTTAGCGTTTTTCTCACAAAGACCACGTTTGGTAACGAAATTGAAAACACCACCTTTACCTTCTTTATCGCCCGGGAACCAGTTTTGAACGGTACTGTATTTAATTTCAGCATTATCAAGTGCCACTAATTCTACGACTGCAGCGTGCAGCTGATTCTCATCACGCATTGGTGCTGTACACCCTTCAAGGTAACTCACGTAACTGGATTCTTCAGCAATAACCAGTGTGCGTTCAAACTGACCTGTTCCGGCCTGATTGATTCTAAAGTAAGTTGAAAGCTCCATCGGGCATCTTACCCCTTTTGGGATATAACAAAATGATCCATCGCTAAAGACTGCAGAATTTAAAGCTGCAAAAAAGTTATCCTTTGGAGGAACGACGCTGCCAATGTATTTTTTGACCAGCTCCGGATGATTCTGAATCGCTTCTGAAATAGAGCAGAAGATGATACCTTTTTCGGCCAGTGTTTTTTTGAAGGTTGTCGCTACTGAAACCGAATCCATCACCACATCTACAGCCACACCTGCCAGTTTCTTTTGCTCATCCAGAGAAATTCCCAGCTTATTAAAGGTGTCCAGCAATTCCGGATCAACCTCATCCAGGCTTTCGTATTTTGGTTTTTTATTTGGCGCTGAATAATAGGAGATGTTTTGATAATCGGGTTTCTCATAGCCGATATTTGCCCAGTTTGGTTCAGCCATTGTTTTCCAGTGGCGATAAGCTTCCAGTCTCCAGGCTGTCATCCAGTCCGGTTCCTCTTTCTTTTTGGAAATGGCTATCACTATGTCTTCATTGAGACCCGGAGGCAAAGTATCGGACTCTATATCGGTATAAAAGCCGTACTCGTACTCTTTATTTTTCAGGTCTTGTTCTAATTCGTGTTCAGTATAAGGCATTTTTTAGTATTTAGTAGTTAGTAAGTAGTCGTTAGCTCTTAGTCTTTTGCTCTCAGCAAAGCCAACTCAATGACTAATTGCCAGAGGCTAAAAGCTAAAGACTAAAAGATTCTCCACATCCACAAGTGCGTTGAGCATTTGGATTATGAAAAACAAATCCTTTGCCGTTTAATCCACCGGAATATTCCAGTGTTGTCCCGGCAAGGTAAAGAAAGCTGCTCTTATTCACAGCGATCCTGATCTCGTTATCTTCAAAGATTTTATCGTTGTCTTGTTGTTCTTTATCAAATTTTAAATCATATGATAAACCAGAACAACCACCGCTTTTCACACCGACTCTCACATAGTCAACATGTGCATCAAAGCCTTCTTCGCTCATAAGCGAAATCAGCTTTTGTTTGGCTTGTTCACTTACTTTTATCATTGTTATTTATTTAGATTAAATCCGAATTGCAAATATAAGACTTTGGATTTGAAATCATTTTTCTATTAACATTTTCCTGCAAACAAAAAAAGCTACGGAGAACCGTAGCTTTTTGAGAACTTATTTAAAGTTGACTAATACTAAATATCCTTAGTTATTGATCCAAGGGAAATCAGCTTCTTCAGTTGTTGAAGTATTGTAGGTCGTTGCTTCGTTGGCAGCATTACCATCAATTACTAATTCAGCGGCTGTAGAAGTTCCTGCAAATTCAAATTGAATATCGTATCCGCTTAATGTTAAGCCATTGATCGTAGCTGTAGAAGCAGCTTTCATCTGGATGGCCAAACCACCTTGTGAAGATACAGCCGTAAAGTTGGTTAATGTAGGATTACTTGCTGAGCCATCAGCTTCAATAGAAGTAGAGAAACCAATTATATCTTGCTTAACAAAAGTAT
Source organism: uncultured Psychroflexus sp. (assembly GCA_913062845.1). Lineage (GTDB taxonomy): Bacteria > Bacteroidota > Bacteroidia > Flavobacteriales > Flavobacteriaceae > Psychroflexus. The sequence goes on along the minus strand of CAJXVZ010000042.1, from coordinate 15,403 downwards.
TAGCTAAAGTACCATTCCAACCTTCAGTCCAGTCTACAGAATCGTCCTCAATATTTTCTGCGTAGAAATTAGTAACACTTACAGTACCACCAAAGAATTCGATACCGTCATCAGCACCATCTATTACAGCAACGTTACTAATGCTTGTGCCTGAACCAACAGCGTAAAGTGAAAGACCATTGAACTGAGAATCGGCATTGATCTGTGCACCAGTGTTTCTTAAGATCAGGTAATCGATGCTACCAGAAGATTCTGTGTCATCATTACCACCATAAACCAGACCACCAACTTCTGCAGTTACATTTACACCAGCGTCTGTAGAGGCGTTACCACATACTAATAAACCACCCCAAGGGTTACCGTCATTAGATCTCATTTCAACCGGGTCAGTCATTGTTCCTTCAATTTCTATTGAACCACCTTGTAGTACAGCAAGATAGTTTGCAGTACCTGAAGCAGATACGATCTCAGTTCCGGCAGGAATTGTAAGGGTAGCACCAGAATTAACCAATACCGGACCACTGATTGTGTAAAGTACACTTGCATCTAAGGTAAGATCAGAAGTAATGTTTGATGGTAATTGGTCTGATTCTAAATCACCTGTTGCCCATGCAAAGTTACTGGAGTTTGTAGGAGATGACTGGTAAACAGCGTCATCATCAGTATTTGCTGCTTCGCCATCTATAACTAGGTCAGCAGGACCTGATGTTCCGGCAAATTCAAATAAAGTCTGGAATCCTGTAGCAGAGAATCCGTTGATAGTTGCACTTGAAGCCGCTTTCATCTGGATGGCCAAACCACCAGTTGATGAAATAGCAGTTAAGTTATTTAAAGTTGGGTTGCTATCAGTTCCATCAGCTTCAATAGCTGTAGAGAAACCTTGAATAGTATTTACCAAATAAGCTGTATCCATTGTACCATTCCAGCCTTCAGTCCAGTCAATAGCATCATCTTCGATGTTTTCAGCGTAGAAATTAGTTACACTTACAGTACCACCAAAAAACTCAATACCATCATCAGCACCATTGATTACAGCTACATTGTCAATTGAAGTTCCAGAACCAACAGCATAAAGTGATAGACCGTTGAATTGAGAGTCAGCATTGATCTGAGCACCTGTATTTCTAAGAACTAAGTATTCAATATTACCAGAAGATTCAGTATCATTTGTACCACCGTAAACTAAACCACCAACTTCAGCAGTTACGTTTACACCGGCAGTAGTTGAAGCATTACCACAAACTAAAAGACCACCCCATGGATTACCATCTACAGAACGCATTTCAACCGGGTTGTCTATAGTTCCCTGGATGTCAATAGCACCACCTTGCAATACAGCTAAGTAATTTGCTGTTCCCGACTGAGATACGATTTGAGTACCAGCTGGAATTGTTAATGTTGCACCAGAGTTTACCAATACCGGTCCACTGATTGAATATTCAACAGAAGCGTCTAATGTTGTATCTGCAGTGATGTTTGCTGGTAATTGATTACCGCTAGCAACATCAGTTGCCCAAGCAAAAGCACTTGCATTTGTTGGAGAAGACTGGTAAACAGCATCATCATCAGTATTTGCAGCTTCACCATCTATAACCAGGTCAGCAGCACCAGAAGTTCCGGCAAACTCAAATAAAGTTTCAAAACCAGTTGCTGAAAAACCATTGATAGTAGCGCTGGAAGCAGCTTTCATTTGTATAGCTAATCCTCCAGTAGAAGAAATAGCCGTAAAGTTTTCTATATTAGGGTTGCTGTCTGTACCGTCTGCTTCAATAGCTGTAGAGAAACCAGTGATAGTATTTACAACATAAGTATCAGATAAAGTACCATTCCAGCCTTCAGTCCAGTCTACAGCGTCGTCTTCGTTGTTTTCAAGGTAGATGTTACTTGCATTTGCAGTACCACCAAAGAACTCAACACCATCATCTGCACCGTTGATAATTGCAACGTTATTGATAGATGTGCCTGAACCAACGGCGTATAAAGACAGACCGTTGTACTGAGAATCTGCATTGATTTGAGCACCTGCGTCTCTGATTATTAAATACTCAATGCTACCTGAACTATCTGATTCATTAGTACCACCATAAACAAGACCACCAACTTCGGCAGTAACGTTAGTACCGGCAGTTGTAGGTGCATTACCACAAAGTAATAAACCACCCCAGTCACCAGCATTACCTGTAGACCTCATGATCACAGGATTAGCAGCAGTACCCTGGATGTTGATAGTACCACCTTGTAAAACAGCCAGATAATTTCCTGTACCAACTTCAGAAACAATCTCTGTACCCGCAGGTATTGTTAAAGTAACACCTTCTGCAACCTGTACATCTCCGGAAAGGTTGTACGTTATGTTCGGGTCAAGTGTAAGGTCTTCAGTAATTATTCCTGAAAAACCCTGGTCAGGATTTCCGCCTCCGTTGTTATCATCATCGTTGTCACACGAAATAATGAATAACGAGAGCATCATTAAAAAAAATAAATTGCTTTTCATTGTTTTCATTTGTTTAAAATTTAAAATTTGTAAGATATACTTAGGTTAAAATTAATTCCTCTTTTATAAGATAATACAGTTTCTTCCTGCGTGGCAGTAGAATTTCCAAAATCAGAAGCTACGTTTTGGTAGCGCTCAATTTCCGGATTTAAAAGGTTCTTTCCAGAAAGCCCAATGCTCAGGTTGTCATTGATCTCTTTGTTGAGTATAAAATCTAGGACTACAAAGCCTCTTTCTATGATTTCACCATTAAAACTTGTATCCTCTAAAAATTCACCTGGATTATTGCTGTCTTCACCCTGAAATATTGGTGAACCGATAGCATATATTCTGTCTGAAGCATAATTCCCGGCAATTGTAAACTGATATGGATGTTCTTCTCCGGTTTCAAAAATCAGAGCTAAATTAGTGGTCCAGTCAGAAGCACCTTCAAGACCAATTTCCCGATTACCACCGTATTGAAATGTTCTTGGCGAACCATTCACGTTAATACCTTCAGTGTTATCTTTAAGATCCTGTTTATGATCTATATAGGAAACATTTCCTGAAAGCTTAAGTTTTGAATTATCAGTTTCAATTAAATTCAATCTACCTTCAAGCTCAATACCAAATATTCTGGCATCACCTGTATTGTAGTAAGAAAATACATCACCACCACCGACTCGGAGTGATCTGTTGATGGCATCTTCAATCCTTTTATAGTATGTTGTTACAGATAAAAGTTGATCATTTGATGGGAAGAATTCATATTTCAAATCAACATTTAAGTTGTTTGAGCGTTCCACTAATCGGTTACCGGCTTCTATAAGACCTTCCGGAGACACATATTCAAAAGGAGCAATTTCCTTGAATTCCGGTAATGTCTGGCTTAAACTTCCTGCTAATCTTAGAGCCATTTTGTCATCAAGATCATATTTTAGGTTAAAGGAAGGATAAAAATTTTCATAACTTTTTAAAGTCTCACCAACACGTCCACCTGGCGCGTTGTTGACGTCATAATCCACAAATATCTCATCACTTTGGTATCTCAATCCAACCTGCGCTGTGAATTTTCCAAATACACCAACAAAATCTGCAAATGCACCGTAAGAAGTTAACTCAGCATCATAAATGTCATCCGGCTGGATATTAATGATCAACAAGCCATTATCAACATTTGCCTGCGTAAAAGCTGAACTTAAATCATCGATAGATGCCGGATTGAATGACCCGATAGGACCACCTTCTTCAAAACCAACAAACTTTGACTGGAATTCACGTTGCTTGTATCTCCAGTCTCCACCGAAACTGAGTTTGAAAATGTCATTTTCATCCTCATCAACTTTAAGGCTAAGTTCATCCATGATTCTACTATTAAATTCCTGGTCCAGAATTTCCTGAGAACTTTTTCTTTGCTGAAAACCTCCGGTGTTTCCAAATTCTATGGGTCTTTCGTCCTGAGGCACTCCATCTACATTTCTAAAGTTTAATTCGTTACGTATCCTGTTGGGTTCATCTGCTGCAAGACGGTTATAACCAATCGCCCATTCCAGCTTGTTTTTATCATTTATATCGTGGTTACCTATAAGTTGTGCAGTTGCCAAAAACGTATTTTTGATATTCTGGTCTCTCACAAACTGATTACCGGCAACAGAGTTTGGCGTAAGCTCATCAAACCATATGGCTTCACCGCTTCTACCACCTTCGTAGACTTCCTGCAGGACTTTATTGATCGCGAAAGCATTTACCTTAATACGGTTTGCTTCATTTATTCTGTATTGACCAACCAAAAGCCCATTTGTATTTACTGTTTTTCTCCAGTATCGGTTATCTCCATCGGGTACAAAATCTCTTGCACCACCGGTAACGTCCAATAGGTTTGTAGTGATACCTCTGTCAAAAAATCTGAACAAACCTTCACGGTATTCATGATCTACAGATTGTCCACCAGAAAAAGACAGTCTTAATTTTCCTTCTTCATCCAAATATCCGCCGGCGTTAAAGCCAAAAGAATAATTTACTGGATTTTCAAGCGATACTGTATTCCAGCTTTGATCAGTCAAAGCTTCTACAAGATTCGTATTTTCATATGGTTTTGAAAATATCCCAAGACTTAAATCATCATCAAGAGCTGTCGCTTTAAAATCATCAGCAACAAACATGGCGTTTGTGTTTAAGCCACCGGATACGCTAAATCCTAATTCTTTTCTCGAGGTTACATTTTTTGATGTGATGTCTATATTACCTGAAGCCTGATCTGTAGAGTTGTTAGGAGAGAATGTTTTGCTGATTGAAACATTACTTATAAATCTTGTTGGAAATAATTCCAGATTTATATTCTTTTTATCAATATTGTCAGATGGTATAGGTAAGCCATTTAGTGTGGTGGTAAGGTATCTGTCTCCCAAACCTCTAACGTAAATTTGACCTGAGCCTTCAGATTTTGAAACACCGGAAATTTTTGTTGTTGCTGCTGAAGCGTCAGAAACCCCTAAACTTTCAAGTTGTTCTGCGCCTATACTTTCTTTTACATTTATTGCTTTTTTCTGGTCCAGAAGCAAGGCAACCTCAGAATCTCTTCTGGCTACAGTTGTAATAGTTACCTCATCCAATGTAGCGGCTGTCGCTCCCATGGCGGTATTAACTTCAGTAACCTTTCCGGCTTCAACCTTTACGTTTGGGATAGTTATGGTTTCATACCCCACGTAAGAAAATTCTACAGTGTAAATTCCCGGCTGGAGATTACCTATATTATACAGGCCGTCCATATCCGTAGTTGTACCTTTCTCTTCACCAACCAAAATCACATTGGCAAATGCTAATGGCTCGTTATTGTACTCCTTATCCGTTATCTTTCCGGCTATATTACCAGTAGTATCCTGTGCTTTCAAGGATATTGAAATAAGTAAAGAAAATAGTACTATAAAACAATTCTTCATCAAAACTTTAAATTTTCTGCAAATAAAGCCAATCGGTCCTGATGAGGTTTTAAAGTGATATTAAGTTAGAAAGATGTCAGGTTAAGAAATGTTTACAATAAAAATACGATTAAAATCTCAATAGGCTGATAAAGAATTAGATAGACAATATTTAGTCTGTTTATTATTTACTTTAAATTAACGTAAAAAAAATATTCAGTTTACAAATTCGATGATATTGAAAGCCAATGATAAGGCGCTTTTAACATTCTTAAAATTAAATTATATATTTTTGTTAGGTAATATTAATAAGTATGAAAAAGAAGAATATAACTATATTAATTGTGGATGATGAGCCGGATATTTTAGAGATTCTGTCTTATAATCTTTCTAATGAAGGTTATAATATTGAAACGGCCAATAATGGTTTAAAAGCCGTCAAGCTGGCTAAAAAAATAAAACCACAATTGATCATTCTTGATGTGATGATGCCTGAAATGGATGGTATTGAAGCCTGTGAGCAGCTAAGAAAAGTTAAATCCCTGGACGATACAGTGATAGCTTTCTTAACCGCCAGAGGCGAAGATTATTCCCAGGTAGCCGGTTTTGAAGCCGGAGCAGATGATTACATTACAAAACCCATTAAGCCAAAGGTGTTAATAAGCAAAGTAAAGGCACTTCTTAGACGCTTTAAGTCCGATAAGAAAGAAAACCAAATTTATAAGGTCGGCGATATTACGATCAATAAGGATGAATACAAGGTTGTAAAGGATAAGAATGAAATGCCTTTGCCGAGAAAGGAATTTGAATTGTTATCGCTATTGACATCTGAACCCGGGAAAGTCTTTAAGCGTGAAGATATTCTGGACCGCGTTTGGGGAAATGAAGTTGTTGTAGGCGGCAGGACTATAGATGTTCACATTAGAAAACTACGCGAAAAACTCGGTGACGAGTCTTTTAAAACCATTAAAGGCGTTGGTTATAAATTTGTAGTTAGGTAGACTCCGTAATTTTTAGAGTGTAGCCTGATTATCACCAGAGATCAGGCACTTCAGGCCTCTAATGATCATTTTAGCTCAGGCCTTATTTTAAAATAACATGATATTTTAGCAATTTTAGGTCGTTTTTAAATGTTCTTTTGACTTAGGCATTTGCTTACTAAGTAGTTTATAGGATATCTTAATATTTACCTCAATTATATACATGATCTTAACTCATTTCGAGCCAACGAATGATAAACCCGCCCATCGGAACGGGCAGGTTTAGATAAAGAATTGTAAGCCTGGACTTTTTTGTTAACTTTCCCTTTGAGGCGTTGCGCTGAGTTAATCGAAGTGGAAATGCCGACAGGCAAAGGGTGTTATTTAGTGATAAAAAGTTCTTGATAAACACCCATCTCCCGTCTTCCCTCTAGGGAAGAAGCTTAATACTGATAACCTCTAAACGTCACAACTAATTAAATAAAATTTGCTAAAATTTTCAGGGCACTACTAATGACGTTTTTTTATAACACCTAAATATATAGAACTTTACGTCAAATCGAGTGATTTAAACTTTTACCTTTATAAAGGTAAAAGTTTAAATTGTACTTCGACGGTGCTCAGTAGAACTATCGAGATTCATTGACAAGCTCTCGATACAATTTTAATTTAATTTTTTTCTTAAAAATTAAATTAAAACCACTCGAGCAGACGCTAATTTATTTGACCGTAATAATTTTAAACGTCACCAACTATAAAATAATATTTGAAAAATTTTCAGTGGCTCGAACTGACACGTGCATTATAAATCGTCACATCGAGCATCTGGAAAAAAATCACAAAAATTGCACAGAGATTCATCAACAAGCTCTTAATAAATCTGCTGAGCTACTTCAAATTAAGTGTCACTTCACAATACTTGCATTCTTCTGCTTGTAGTTCAAAATTTCGGTCTTAGCCTGTTCGTATTGGTTTCATTATTTGTTATATTGCAAAACTTCAAAAACAGTTTTCAATTGTCATTTGTGTGATTACATCTAAGATCTGAAGTGGTATTATGAACAAAAAGAAATTTAAGCGGTCCTACAGGTTTGCGTTTTACTCTTCGCTTTACATCTCTCTATCACTTACTTCAATATTGATCTTACTGGAGTTTATTTTCTTTTCAGTTTTAATTGAAAGTATTGTCATTTTTGGACTTTTAACCTTTGCGCTTTCATTTTTTGTGATACAATTAAGGATAGAACATTTTATATACAAAAGAGTAAAAGCAGTTTACGATTCTGTCACGTTACTGGAATCTTCTTCGCTTCAGCAGCAACGCGTCACAACAGATATGGCCACATTGACCAAGGAGGTTGAAAAATTTGCCAGAGATAAAAAAATAGAAATTGAAAGCCTTAAAGGACGGGAGAACTACAGAAAAGAATTTATGGGTAATGTTTCCCATGAATTAAAAACACCGCTTTTTACCGTTCAGGGTTATATACTGACGTTGCTTGATGGCGCTATAAAAGACAAGAAGGTCAGAAAAAAATACTTAAAGCGCGCCAGCAAAGGTGTAGACCGGTTGATCTATATCGTTAATGACCTGGATATGATTACAAAACTGGAGGCCGGAGATCTTCATCTATATGAAGAAGACTTCAATATTATTGAGGTGGTTGAAAATGTGTTTGAACTGCTTGAAATGAAAGCCCAGAAAAAAGAGATTTCTCTGAGTTTTGATAAAATATATGAACCAATTCTGGTTCGTGCTGATCTGGAAAGGATTCAACAGGTGTTGACCAACCTGGTCGTCAATTCTATTAAATACGGTAAAAAAGGAGGAACCACTGAGGTGAGTATAGAATCTCTGCCGCAGAATAAAATACTTGTCAGGGTTACAGATAATGGAGAAGGTATCGCAAAAGAACATATTTCCAGACTCTTTGAGCGTTTTTATCGGATTGATAAGAGCGGCGCCAGAACAGAAGGTGGTTCAGGTCTTGGGCTGTCTATCGTTAAACACATTATAGAAGCCCATGATGAGAAAATATACGTTGAAAGCGATTTTGGCGTGGGAAGTGAATTTTCATTTTCGCTCAAAAAGTCTGAAAGCATCCCTGAAGTCGGAGTCGCTCTCGACGAAGAGACTGTTTAAACCTTTGTAGATCCTGGCGTCGTTTATGATGTTAAGGTTAAATTTATGCTGCTGACAATATGGAGCGACACCATGTTTTTTCATGCTTTTAGCCAGATATTGCTGTTCAGGTTGTCCTGGCGTTGGGATGAGAACCACTTGTTTGTTTAGTTTTCCCAAATCCATAAGACTGGAGTAGCCTGATCTTGAGATGATTACTTTACTTTGTAGAATGATCTTTTCAAGCTCATGAGCAGTTAAAAAATTAAACACCTGAATGCCACTTTTTTCAAAGCTTTTCATTTCCTTTTCCACTACACCTCTTACAAGAGCTACTTTACCTTTATACTTAGCAAATTCCTTCAGCATGATCTCCTCAAATTTAGTCCTTTGTGGTTCAGGTCCTGAAATCACGATCAAAACATCGTAAAGCAAGGGATAATCCTTTATTTCAAATCTGCTGAGGTAACCAATATATTTGATATTTAACCGGGTGCGTTTTACATGGCCTAATTGTCCGGACATATTAGGTCTTTCTTTTCGGTCGGGAACCCAGCATTCATCATATTTTGCAATAAAATGTCTGTGGATCCATGTGGATAGCCAGGTCGATCCGCCAGAGTAGATTGTAAGCTGATGCGAAATGATGGCGCAGGGAATTTCAGAATGGTATAAACCCAACCTGTTGTCTGATATGATGCCGACCAGATTTTCTTTTTCTGAAATTTCTCTGATAACCTTTTTTTCTTTAGCTAAAGTTTTATTGAATTTAAACAGTTGAAAAAATATTTTTATCAAAAATAAATAGCCTTTTTTTGAATATGAAATTTTCAGTTCCGGCAGATCATAAAATGTAAGCTCAGGAAATTCTTTCCTCAACAGGGCCAGAGCATTGCCATCTGAACCTATTATTGGATTGTAGCCTTCTTCTTTTAAAGCTTTTATGATCGGAATACATCTTGTGGCATGACCAAGACCCCAATTGAGAGGAGCAACTAAAACACTTCCCTTAGACATTTGTTTTTAAAAGTTTAAAAATTAATTAAATTTACACTTTAAATCATAAAAACTTGGGTAGTAAAAATAAGCTAAAAAGATTTAAGGACAACGAAAAGTTTGAAAATGTAATACAGCCATCGCGGGATGAAGTTGTTGGTGGAAATTTTGAATATAAAGGGCATTGGCACAGTAAATATTTTGATAATGACAATCCTGTGGTTGTTGAGTTAGGCTGTGGTAAAGGCGAATATACAGTTGGTCTGGCCAAAAGATATCCTGATAAAAATTTTGTAGGTATAGATATCAAAGGTGCGAGATTCTGGCGTGGAGCAAAGACTGCCTTGGAGGACAATTTAAAAAATGTGGCATTTGTAAGAACTCAGATTGAGCTTGTAGATCATATTTTTTCAAAAAACGAGATTGATGAAATATGGATCACTTTTCCCGATCCTCAGATCAAGTATAAGCGTACCAAACATCGTATGACTAATCCTGAATTCCTTGAAAAATACAAGCGTGTGCTCAAACCTGATGGAATGATACACCTCAAAACGGACAGTGAATTTATGCATGGATATACCCTTGGTTTATTGCAAGGTCTGGGTCATGACATTCTGTACAGTCATCACGATATTTATGTGAACCATGAAGCGCCAAAAGAAGTGGTTGAAATTCAAACCTTTTATGAAAAACAATACCTTGATCAGGGTAAACCGATAACTTATCTTAAATTTAAACTCAAATCAAGCTAAATTTTGCACGAAGCCAACCTGTTTATGATCACCTTTTCAGCGGCGCTCCTGGGCGTAATACCGCCGGGACTGGTGAATATGTCAGTAGCAAAAACCTGCGTTAATCTTGGTAAAAAAGCAGGAACGGTAAAGGCTTTAGGTGCATCTGCTGTGGTTTTCTTTCAGGCATTGCTGGCCATTTTTATAGCCAAAGAGCTAATAAAAAATCCAAATTATAAACAAAACCTGTTGCTGGCAGGTATATTTGTTTTGTCAGCCATGATGATCTATTTTCTTGTAGCGGCACTCACCAGGAGCTCAAGTTCAATAAGCTCTCCGAGTTACAAGAGTTCAAGTCAGTTTTTTAAGGGTGTTTTGATTTCTGCCATTAATATTTTTCCCATTCCTTATTTTGTGGTGATTTCAACGTTATTTACACCTCAGAACCATGTGGATTTTACACTGACCACGAAGCTTACCTTTTCATTTTCAGCCGCACTAGGAAGTATGACCACATTTATGGTCTACGTTTATTTTTTTGACAAGATCATCAAGGAGAACAAGACCTTTAAGCAGTACTCCAATTATTTTATGGCGGCTTTGATGTTATGTCTGTTACTCATCACTATTTATCGTGTTTATGGCTAAAGATTCTACTGATTTTTTTGAAAAAGTATACGATGTGGTTCGTCAGATTCCTTATGGCAGGGTGAGCACTTATGGTGCAATTGCTAAAGCTCTTGGTGCTGCGAAGAGTGCCAGAACCGTTGGTTATGCCATGAATGCGTCTCACGCTAAGGACGATGTACCAGCACACCGTGTGGTGAACAGAAATGGTGTTTTAACGGGAAAACATCATTTTCCGGGAACGCATGTCATGCAGCAAATGCTGGAAGCTGAAGGCGTAGAAGTTGTGGATGATCAGATCGTAGACTTTGACAAACACCTTTGGATTCCCGAGGTTCAGGAATAACTACCAGCGCTGGTATGGCTCTGTCTCAACATGAAAACTATCTGTGTCTTTTGAATAAAAAATATACCTTACGGAAGTCGTGGTAAAGGCAATGGACTGGTGTTTTAATCTCTTTCTGTCGTTAAATTTGTCGATGTAAAAATCTTTATCAAGTTCTTCAAATTTAGCTTCTTCCAGTTCACCGGAAATCTGAAAGTCCGGCTTTAGCACAAATTGTATAGAGGTATCTTCATCATAAATAGCTTCAAAGCTCGCCGAAGTATTGTACTTATCAGCATTCGGACCAAAAGAATTCATATTGTTCATTTGTTGCTGTATCATCTGCTGTTGCATCATTTGCATATGCTGTTGCATCATCCAGTGGTGGAACCACCAGTCGTGGTGATAATTGTAGTTGTTCTTATCTACATAATCCAGGGTCACCAGCAGGTTATTCTTTTTTGTTGGATTTATGGTTCCCGTCACTTTGTTCCTGTTCTTTTTGCTTTGCTTTATAAAATCTTCAATGCCTGAAGCGCTAACCAATTCATTCAGATTTTCCGTCATGCTTTTACGGTCCATGAGTTCACCGCTTATGCGATCGTAGGATTGCATTTTCAGGTCTTCTTTGTTATTTATAAACAGATAAAATTTATCATCAAACACATAAGAGTTGACGTCCTTAACTTTTTCAAAACCATCTATGGCTGTGGTTTGGACTTTGGGATCTTTGTAGTTATCCGGATCAATTTCAATCGAGATATATTCATCTTCTGAAGTGTAGTCTGCTATAAGTTTATTATCTACAATGTATAATTTTGATTTTTTTATAGATCCGTTTTTCACATACTCATTCTGATTAACGATCTCCGGCTTTTGAGAAAATATTTTATCAAAAGCCTCCTGATGCATATCTTCAAAGTTATATTCAACCTCTTTAGACGCTTCAGAATTTTTTATGGTTCTCAGGGTGATTTTTCTGGAATCGTCTTCCCGGATAACGAGAATGGATTTGTTGGGCTGTCTCACCTTCAGATATACATCCTTAAAGTCTGAATCGCTGATTTTTACACTGCGTGTTTGAGTGTTCAGGTCTATGGTTTTCAATTGTTCATCTTTCACTTTTGCCAAAATCGTCAGTGTATGGGTGTTTTTGGTGTAGTGAAAAGAAGCAACATTGGGTTTTTCCTCGAATGAGATATCCTCAAAAGCGGTGATCTTGTCATTTTCATCAATAAAGAAAGGCTTTATGCCAAAGGTATCGGCATCTTTGTCTTTATAAACCAGCAGATGAACTGAGGAATTCTGATTGATGTCCCCGGAAAATATACCGGCATATTTCTGATGTTCTTTCAGTTGAAATTTTATTTTGTCGTTGGCCTTTAAGGCGCTAAAATTCAATATCAATACAATAAAAAATAACAGTGTTTTGTACATGATGGTCGTTTTTTTACAAATTTACATATTAATAGGAGCAGATTTTCAAATTGTATGCTTTTAATCCTTTTAAAATATTATAATTTCTTTAATAAATTTTGATGATTTTCAGTTTGATTAAGATCGATCCTAATTAATTTTCATGAATTGTCTGCGGTATTTTTTGAGATAGGGGATAAGCTGTTAAAATTCCGATAAATGTATAATTATGAATGCTTAATAGCTGATAATTTATATAAGTTTGTTAGAAAATAAATAACTATGAAAACTCAAAAAAACTATTTTATCCATTTAATGTTATGCTTTGTTTTAGTGGCATTTACAGCCTGTAAAAACGACAAGCAACAAGAAGAAACAGAATCAGAAACCACAGAAACTGAATCCTACCAGGAAGAAGAGATGACAGCAGAAGAGCCAGAAGAAACGCAGGCCACGATTGCTGCATTAGCGATGGACACTGAAAGTTTATCAACACTTGTGGCTGCTTTGAAAGCTGGTGAGCTTGCAACTATGTTTGCTGAGCCAGGTAATTATACTGTTTTTGCACCAACCAATGATGCATTTGCAGCTTTACCGGAAGGCACTTTAGACAATTTATTAAAGCCTGAAAACAAAGAGACTTTACAAAATATATTAAAGTATCACGTTGTGGCCAGCGAAGTGATGGCAGCAGATCTGTTAGAACAAATCAAAGCTAACGACAATGCTTACACCTTTAGTACAGTAGCCGGCGCAGAAATTACAGCAATGGTCGTTGATGGTGATGTCATGTTGAAAGACGGCGCAGGCAATACAGCCAAAGTCGTTCAAACTGATATTGACGCTTCAAATGGTGTGGTTCACGTCATTGACACTGTGGTAATGGCCGAGTAATTTTCCGGACATTTTAAATGATACAGAGCTCAACCTTTTTGGTTGGGCTTTTTTGTTTGGTTTGATAAATAGACTATATTAACTCATACGTTTAAATACCCTTTATAAATGGCAGACGTACACGATAAGAAGACCCGAAGCTACAATATGAGCCGGATTAAAGGAAAGAATACCAGGCCTGAAGTTCTGGTCAGGAAGTATTTACACAGTCAGGGTTTCAGATTCCGGTTACATGACAAATCTCTACCCGGTAAGCCTGATATAGTTTTAAAAAAATATAAAACCGTCATCTTTGTGAATGGCTGTTTTTGGCACGGGCATCAGGGTTGTAAATATTTTACTCTACCTAAAACAAGAACAGAGTGGTGGAAGGATAAAATATATAAGACTAAAGAACGAGATAAAAAAAAGATTATAGAACTTGAGAAATCGGGATGGAATGTAATCACTGTTTGGCAATGCCAACTAAAGGGAGATAAAAATGATAATTATTTGAAAAAACTGTCGTCAAAAATTAAAAAATTGATTGTGTAATTTGAAAGCTTTAATTTACTTTATTTTCTTCTTTATTATCTATTTTGAATATAAATATCGATTAAAATGTTAAGAAGTTTAGTTAATAAATCTAATTTGCAAATTTATTTTAAAATTTAATTTATCATCATTTTCATATAACCAACCATAATGATATTTTTTACCTTTTTTTCGAGGAGTTCCAGGTTGTAATTTGTCTTCGCCTGTTGACGGCTGCTCAAATTTTGTGTTTTTAATTAGATAATTTCTAAACAAATTGAAGTCATAGATATGAAAGCAAACAATATCTCCATCACTTTTAGCAATTATTACACCACCGAATGAATCGTACTCTCCTAGCCATGGAGTTTCAGAAGTCATGCCCATAGCAGCTTCAGTTAAAAAACGTTTAATTTTATATTCATACAAATTTTGCTCACTAGGTTCAGAATTGTAAAAATTCAATGGATCTTTTTGTTCTAGAATTTTAGAAATATCGAAGAGATTTGGTTTTCTCTCAATCCATCTATAATATAAAGCCCAAGCAAGTATTTCGGGTAGGTCACCATCTATCATTTTTAAATTTTTCCATAGCTGATTTGATTGGATTTTTTCAAAATTAAATTCTCCTTCATTTTTAGTAAGTTCTTGAATTCTAAAAGTGATTTTTGATAAACCTCCAGCTGGTTTATAAGTTCTCTTGTTAAATTCAGATATAGATTCATTAAGCTTTGTGTCTATTGAAAAAATAAAATTATTTCCTAAACCTGTATTAAATAAAGTTGAGCTTCCTCCTAATAGAGATTTTATACTAAAACCTAAGTCTGTTTCTTTTGCTAATCTGTGATCATAAATTCTTAAATTAATGTCTGATTTAACTTTAGAGTCAGCCTTTATTTTTTGAATTTGAGCATTTTCAATGAATTCATTAGCATAATGAATAGCGAAAGATTTTCCTTTGCCATTTTTTATGCCTTCATATAGTACTTTTGAAATTTTTTTTAACTCATCAAATGTAAATGTTCCAATTCTCTTTTTTTCATCACTTGTTACTTTTGATATAACTACAGTTTTATCTCTTTTGAATTCCAAGTTATAATCTGATTCATTTTTATATGCTTTAATTACATCGTATGCATTCTTAAAATCTTTATTTAATTCAAAATCTGATTGATAAAGTTTTCCTTCAGCTAGTAAGGAAATCAATACATATAATTCACTCCACTCACCTTTATTACCAGTTAACATCTATTTGCGATTTTTTCAATTATTTTTTCTGCAGTTGCTTGTATAGCAGGAACTGCAACAGAATTACCAAATTGTTTATATGCCTGTGCATCTGATACAACAATTTTGAAATTATCGGGAAAACCTTGTAATCTCGCCCACTCACGAGGAGTCATTT
>CAJXVZ010000041.1 GCA_913062845.1 uncultured Psychroflexus sp. | reverse complement strand
TGTATAGATTTTTTCGCATTACTAAAGTGCTGCAATAAAATTGCAGGGTTTTAGACCCTAATTTGAGACCAATAAAATTTTAAACTAAAAAATTAGTTTAAACTAATTTTTTAGTTATATTTGGCACATAAAAATCTTTCAGATGAAAACATTGACAAAAGCAGAAAGTGAAATCATGCTGATTTTGTGGCGATTAGGTAAAGCCAACGTTTCTGAAATTATTGAAGAAATACCTGCTCCAAAGCCAGCTTATAATACGGTTTCTACAATTGTCCGGATTCTTGAACAAAAGGAATTTGTGGACTATACAAAAAAAGGCAGATCCCATATTTATCATCCCATAGTGACGGAAGAAGATTATAAGAAAACGACGTCCAAGCAGATGGCCAACACCTATTTCGGCGGTTCTTTTAAAAATATGGTGTCCTTTTTTGTGCAGAAAGAAGACCTTAGCACAAAGGAATTAGAGTCTATTCTTAACGAACTAAAGTCCGGTAAAAATGACTGATTACCTTATTGAAATGTTTGTCTGCCAGGCTTTATTTTTAGGCTTTTACCAATTCATTAGGTCAGAAGTTTTTTATAAAGCCAACAGATTATATCTGATGATATGCCTGATTTTGTCAATGATTTTACCTTTGTTCTCTTTTAGCGACGTTTTGCCTAGGACAGTATCTCAAACTTACGTACAATGGCTGAAACCATTACAAATCGGAGCAACAGAAACCCAAACCTCTGCAGATTTTTCGGCAACATATTTAGATTTTTCAAAAGACTTTGAGCTGAATCCTTACCTTTTGACCTATGGTGTAGGTTTATTGCTTTACCTGATATTCTTTATAATCAGAAACCGTAATCTTTTTAAATACTTCAATTTGAATAGTTATGACGACTATAAATTTACACCTGTTGTCATTATTCCTAAAACCAGTTTAGCCTTTTCATTTTTTGACAGGATTTACATAGGTGGAAACATTCCGGAATCACAGCGTCAGGTCATCTTAGAACACGAATACCAGCACATCAGAAAAAAGCATGCTTTAGAACTCTGTTTTACTGAAATTCTTCAATGGATCTTATGGTTTAATCCATTAATGTATATCTATAAGTTCCAACTAAGACAATTGCATGAATTTGAAGTAGACAAATCAGTATCTTCAAAGTTTCGGACATCAAATTATATCAATACTTTACTTAACCAGAGTTTTGGAAGCCAGAATGTGTCCTTTGTACACACGTTCTCGAGATCTTCCGAGCTTAAAACACGCATAAAAATGTTACAAAACACGAAAAAGTCGAAATTAAGAATGCTTAAATATTTACTCATCATACCGGTCTTAGCTTTGGCTACCTTATGGTCTTGTTCTCAGGATGAAAATTTTGAAAGAGAGCTTACTCAAGATGAAATGAGAGAACAATCAAAGTTGTTTTTTGATAAAATATTTAATTCTGAACCGTCTGTACGTGATATTATAAAACAAAAGCCATCACTAGAATATCTTTTTGATCGATATGACTTAAAACTAAAAAACGAATATTCGCAATTAGAAGAAGCTAAAGTTGGTTTTCTGCTAGGAATGATCTTAATATCAAATGAATACAAAAATGATTCTGATTATAGACTTGCTTTGCAAAAGGAAATTGAAAATGTAAAAACATTGGCTTCAATATTTGAAGAGCTGGAAGAGGTAGGTAAAAAAGCTTATCAAGATGGTTTTCAGGCTGCAAATTTTAATGATAACTCCAAAATTCCTTTTGCGCTCATGGACAATCCGCCACACCCTGATCACTGTAATGGTTTAAATGGAGACGAACTTAAAACATGTACCGGCGAGTTTATTTCGAATTATGTCAATCAAAATTTTAACATCAGTAAGTTTAGTGATTTAGAATCCGGAAGATACAGGATAAGCGTTCAATTCAAAATAGACAAAACCGGAAAAGTATCAGAGGTTAGAGCGCGAGGCGCAAACAGAGCTCTGGAAGAAGAGGCTTCTAAAGTCATTTTAAATCTTCCACAAATGATTCCCGGTGAAGTAGATGGAGAAGCCGTAAATGTTTTATATGGTTTACCTATAAACTTTGTTATTGGTGAATAATCTTTAAAACCAAATCCAAGTAAAATGAATATACGTGCCAAAATATTTTCTATAACGCTGTTCGTTCTTTTTCAAATGAATTGTTACCAATGTATCAGTCAGGACAAGGAGCTTGAAAAAATATTAAAGATGGAATTATTTATAAGTAAAAAGGGGACTATACCCGGTCCTGATGCATGCCAACATTTGAAAAACGATTATTCAAAATCCAGAAAATGCCTTTCTGACTACTTTGCATATTTTATAGAAAATAATTTTAAAGCTGAAAAGTTTACTTATCATCCCGCCGGAAAATACCAGATCAAAGTAAATTTTATTATCGACTCAAAGGGCAAAATAAGAAATATCACGGCAGATGCTCCTTATAAAGATATAGAGAAAGAAGCTATCAGAACCATTAAACGTATACCAAGGATGAATCCCGCTAAACTAAATGGCAAAAAAGTAAATGTATCTTATGGATTGCCTATAAGATTTATTGTTCCTGGCTAAATAAACTTAATTTTGACAGTTTAGTTCTTCTTTACTACTTTTGACACATGCTGTCAAAAAAAGCCAAATATGCGATTAATGCCCTCATTTACATTGCTAAAAGTAAAGACAGTTCACCCGTAATGTCCAGCGAAATTTCAAAGAACCAGCATATTCCCAAAAAATTTCTAGAAAGAATACTATTAGATTTGAAAGAAGCTGAGATATTGGACAGTAAAAGAGGAAGGCATGGTGGTTATTTCCTTAACAAACCAAGTCATGACATTAACCTTGCAGATGTGATGCGGCTTTTTGATGGTGCTATTGCATTTTTACCTTGTGTTACACACGATTATTACGAGCCTTGTGAAGAATGTAAATTTGAAGAGCAGTGCGGTATCCGGCATGCCTTTATGGAGCTTAAACATCTAACGGTGAAGTTTCTAAAATCCTGTACGCTAAAAGATATTCTGGAAAGAGAGTTTTTATTGAGCTAGATCTTCTTCAGATTCGTTGTTTCCATCCAACCTATACTCCCATCCGGTAGCTGTACTTTATAGAAAGATCTGAATTGATCTAATATTTTCACTTTCGTACCTTCATGAAGCTCTATCAAACTTGATGCTTTGGGATTGGGCTCTTCGAAAACCGGCTTTTCTTTTTCAAAAATTACGGCATAAACGTCTTTATTGATCTGATTAAGTTGAGCTTGAGCTATAGTGAAAGCGCCGACAGAAATCAAAAGGAGCACTATAGAAAGGCCAAGGCTAATGCGTTTAATTAACGATCGCCTCTTAAAGATGAAAAAAGCAAAGCTCAGGCCCGCTAAAAACAAAAAGATTATTCCAAACACCGACCAGTTATCTACAGACATAAAGGTGATGAAGTTATCTAGGCCTTGATCAAGTTCAGATTCCGGAATTTTTTCAAACTGATCAAGACGCATTCTTTCTGCAAAAGCCAGGTTGTTTTTAATGCTTTCACTTTCAGGGTTTAGCTTTAATGCCTTTTCATAATAATAAATGCTATTGGCAATATCCTCTAGTTTATAATAAGTGTTGCCTAAATTGTAATACAATTCACTTGAGACCTTATCCTGTTTTATAATTGATTGATACAGTCGCTTAGCTTCAGTATAATTGGCATTAGCGTAAGCATCATTAGCTTTACTGAATAAAGAATCTGCCTTTTGAGCCGAAAGGTTCACACTGTAACATATTGTAATGAAAAATAAAGCAAATCTTAGTCTCATAAGCTCTTATCTAATTGTGCAAGGGTTTGCTTAGCCTTTTGGTAATCGTCATCAATTTCAGATTTTGATGAAGGTGAATATCTTGCCATTTCGCAATTTTTCAAAAGTGTCAAAAACTGAACAATATCTTCATTTCCTGCACCTTTCTGAACCAAGAGTTCCTGAATTTTTTCTTTACTAAGCTCACTGGTTGTAATTTTCAATTTGGCTTTTAAATAATTGTGTAAAGCTTTTTCTAATGACAGGTAGAAAGCACCAGAGTCATTAAGTTTTGATTTGGCCTCAGACAAATACTTTTTAGCCAGTTTATTGGCCTTCCTTAAATTTGCATCCTCAACCGAAAGACCTTCACGCGATCTGAGCTTAGAGAAAACAATAAAAAACGGAAACAATGCCAAGGCAGATGCAGACAAAATCCAAAAACCTGTACTTTTAAAAAATCGCTCCTTGTTTTTTGCTCTTAACTGCGTGTCTAACGCTATAAAATTAAACTGACTATTAGGAGGTTTGATCAGGTTTATATTATTTGTACTTGTATTGCTTGTATTATTGTTTGCAACATTTGTGTTTGCGCCAACCTCTAATGAAATAGGCTGAGACCTTAGTGTAACATATTCATTTCTTGCCGGGTCAAAGTAAGAAAATTCCAGTGCCGGAATAATTTGTTTACCAGCCTGTTGCGGAACCAAAGTGTAAATATCCTTCTTAGAACCTGTCATACCATTTGAAGTGGTTCTGATATTGTCATTTTTTTCAGGTTCAAAAATTTCTATATTGTTCGGCGCTTGCAGTTGAGGCAATTCAAATAAGCTCATGTTGCCCTGACCGGAAATTCTGACCTCAGCATCAAGAGACTCCATGGCCAGAAGTTCATTTTTGTTGACACTCACACTAAAATCAAACTTTCCAACAGCGCCGGTAAAACTGGCAGGTTTGTTATCCAGAGGAAGTGGTTGAACGTCTATGGTCCTGGTCTTCGCAGAGTAGGTTTTATCTACGGTTTCATATAATCGCCTTCCAAAAATATCTCGCCTGTCGGTTGGTACTTCTACAGCTATGGACAAGGTTAGAGGTTCTATTTTTAATTCGCCTGTTTTTTGAGGATACAAAATCGTTTTCCTCAATTCTACATACCTGTATGGTTCACCAGCAAATTCACCATTTTTGACTTCGAGCTTGTCAATATCTATATTCTGACTCCAGAAATTTTCATATTTAGGATTGTCCAAAGGTCTCCAGTTCCTGATGTCTGTAGATGGGCTAACGTATAGCTTATAAACCACGTAAATGCCTTCATTCAGATAAGGTTTGCTATTGGAAACCTCAGCCACAAGATGAATACCATCAAGCGCTTCACTTTGTGGTGTTGCGTTTGCTGTGGCACTTGGATTATCAACAGCGGCTGTTACCTCAACTTTTACAGGTGAGGTTTTGTAAATATTGCCATCTATAGTAACTTCCGCCTGACCAATGGTAAGATTTCCGCGTTTTAGAGGTTGTAGAAAAAATGTGTAGGATTTTTGGAATGTACTTTTACCATTTATCCAACTTTGACTGATAGACTGATTGGGACCTGCAATCTTTCTGAAGCCTTCAAAGTTTGGTGGAATAAAATTATCTCCATTCTTATTCATGGTAAATTCTACCCTAAGCCTTTCATTAATGCCCAGCTTTTCCCGGCTCACTTCTGCATTGAATTCTATTTGCGCTTCAGCAAAAGAGCATATACATAAAAGTAATATGACATAAAACCTTTTCATTTCTACCAATCTTTCTCCGTTTTTACTTTTACGCCTTTTACTTTTTTGGCGTTCATTTTCTCCTGAGTATCTTTTTCTTTATTTTGGATAGCCTGCAAAAGATTCTTAATTTGTTGTTCGCTCATTTTCCCTTTTTGAGGTTGTGAGGGTTGTTTTTGTTTTTGATTATCCCCTTCTTTTGGATTTTGCTTAGCGTCCTCTTTTTTCTTTTCACTTTCCTTCTCGTTCTTTCCGTCTTTGCTATCCTGCTTTTTATCTTCTTTTTTCTCCTGATCGCCTTCGCCTCCTTTATTTTGGTCTTTGTTTTGATTTTCTTTTTTCTGTTGCTGATCTTTATTCTGATCACCTCCGCCACCGTCGTTCTTTTCCTTTTCCCTTTTTTGTTTGGCCAGAGCTAAATTGTATCGGGTTTCTTCGTCATTTGGGTTATTACGTAAGGCATTTTTATAAGCTTCTACAGCCTTTGCGTATTGTTTTTCTTCCATAAAAACATTACCCAGATTATGGTAGTTTTTATGTTTCACCATTTTGTCTTCTGAAGATTTTGCAGACTCCGCATATCTTAAGACTGATTGTTGTTTCTTTTCATTTTCAAAATAGAGGTTGCCAAAGTTATAAGCCGCAGCATCACCTTCAGGCTTTTTATCTAATGCTTTTCGGTACAAGGCTTCGGCCTGGACAAAATTCCCCTTCTCTCTTTCTTCAGAGGCTTGAGCTGAGAACTTTTTGTACAGCTTTTCAGCTTTTTCAGAATTTTCAGTTTGTGCTGAAATAAAATGAATACTGAAAAATATCAAACAAAAAATAGACAGATTATATATCTTCTTCATAATCTTTTTCATTAAATAAATTCAATTGTCTGATCCATCTGGTTTTACGCTCCAATATAATCACATCTAATAACATAAAAAGCATGCCAAAAGCAACAAACCATTGATATTGAGATTTAAAATCTGAAAATTGTTTGGTTTCAAACTCAGATTTTTCAATTTTTTGTAAGTTTTCTAATAAAATTTTAACATTTTCGTCCGTTCTTGTTTCATCTATAAAGACACCTTCACCGTTTTCAGCAATTCTTTTTAAAGTCAATTTGTCAGCTCTGGTTATAACCGTTTCACCATTCTGATCTTTTTTATAGGTCACTCCTCTATTACTTCTTATAGGTATTCTTTCCCCTTTAGTTGTGCCTACACTTATCGTAAATATCCTGATGTTATTTTCCAAAGCACGATCAATGGCTTCGTCCGCCTTATTCCCGTGGTCTTCACCATCTCCGACTATGATCAATATTCTGTTTGTTGTTTCATCCCTGTCAAAGTAGGTTGAAGCCATATCTATGGCGTCCGCTACGGCTGTTCCCTGACTTGATACCATGTCAGTATTCATAGCCTGAAGAAATGTTTTTGCAGCTCCGTAATCTGTGGTTATGGGAAGTTGTGGAAATGCGCTTCCCGCGTAACCTATTATACCAACCCGGTCTGAAACCAATTCATTTAAAGTTTCTGAAATGATTTGTTTTGCTTTCTCCAGTCTGTTTGGCGCAATATCTTCTGCCAGCATACTTTTGGAAACGTCCAGAGCAAATACAATATCAACGCCCTGCCTTTTTACGGTTTCCAGTTTTGTACCTATTTTTGGATTGGCCAAAGCAATAATAAAACAGGAGATGGACAGCACCAGTAATAAAAACTTTACCCAAAGTTTTGTCACAGAGCGTTGTGGCGCTAAAGCCCTGAATAATTTGGGCTTTGCAAATTTCTGTTGTGTGCGCTTTTGCCAAATGAGATAAATAAAGAACAGAATTACAAGGATTCCAACAAATCCAAAATACCAGAAATAATATGTATGTTCAAATCTTATCATCTATACTAAGCTTCTCATTACAGTGTACTTCAATAAAGCAACAAACAACAGCAATCCTCCTGATATCAACACCAATAAAGGATAGAGTTCGTCGTAATTGTAATACTTGGTTTCTTTGATCTCTGTTTTTTCCAGTTTGTTGATTTCTTCATAAATAGACTTCAACTTATCCTCGTTATTAGCTCTGAAATATTGTCCTCCGGTTGCAGCGGATATCTCTTCAAGCAGGTCTTCATCTATTTCAACCTTGGTATTGCGATACTGAAAATTTCCGTCTTTGTCTATAGCAACAGGAGATAGAGCGTAGCCCATACTTCCTACTCCAATACTGTAAACCTTTATATCATATTCTATCGCAAGATCTGCTGCTGTCTTAGGTTCTATAAATCCGGTGTTGTTTACACCGTCGGTAAGCAAAATGATGACTTTGCCTTTAGCTTCACTGTCTTTTAGTCTGTTTACCGCAGTGGCCAATCCCATGCCAATAGCCGTCCCACCTTCTATTTCACTGGAATAAGAGATGCCTTTTAAGGTATTCTGAATTATGGTCTTATCTGAAGTTACAGGTGTTTTGGTATAACTTTCCCCTGAAAAAACCACCAACCCAATCCTGTCGTTTGGCCTGTTTTCAACGAATTCTGAGGCCACTTCCTTCACGACTTCCATACGGTTTGGTCTGAAATCCTTTGCAAGCATACTTGCTGAAATGTCAATAGACATTACTATATCTATACCTCTGGTTTTTTTAATATCTGTTGTGACATCGACTGTTCTTGGTCTGGCCATTGCAATTGTAAGGCTTATCCAGGCCAACATCTTGGCAGCAAACATGATGTGCTTAATAGTTCCCCAAAATGAAGATGATGAAAATGCAGATGTCGATGATAACTTAACTGGCACCTGGCTTTGCCTACGACGTATCACATACCATGCAATAAATGCAGGAATGGCAGCCAAAAGCCAAAACCAGGCAGGATTTTCAAATGTTACATCATTAAATATCATTACCGGTCGTCTAATTTAAATTCAATGGTATTTACAATACGGTTATTTATCTCATCAGCATACTGGTCATTTTCATTATGGATTATAGTCACACTTGACATATAAGATCCAAGATAAAAAATGAGAACGTTGTAGCTTTTCTTGATGTCATTCTGGGTAATCGGATTTTTGATGTTGTAACTTCCTGTAATTTGAATACCATCAGTACCATCAAGGGTTTCAAATTCGCTTTGCTTATTCAGGATATTGTAAGCGCCTTGTTTTTCAAACTCAGCAAGGACACCTTCGATAGATTTATTGATGTCAAATTCGGTTCCTTCCTTGAACTGAATGCTGGAAACTGTCACGCTCAGGTCTGAAAAAGGGGTTCCCTTTTCAAAAATTTCATAATCAATGGCAAATTCGTTTTGCGCTACCATAACATCCAGTTCTTTACTGGTCTTCCTCACTAAAACATCCGGAGTAGAAATTTCCATGGGAGGAAACCCATAAGAACTGGTGATCCAATCTGATTCCAACATCTCTTTAGAGGCATTTCCGAAATAAGCATCCCTTACATAATCATATCCTTTTGTAGCTACCAAAGCAACTGTGGTAATAACCATTACAGCTACAACACCTATCACTGCAAAAACAATTTTACGCTGTTGTCTTCGCTTTTTAAGGATAGCCTGGTAAGCCTCATCCCGTTTCTTTTCTTCTTCGGTGGGTTCTGGAATAGCGGTTTGCATGGAATTGGTGAAAGACTCAATATTCTTTCTATCAGACTTTGCGGTGATAACATCAGGTGCAGATTTGGCGAACTTAGCTAAATCAGCACGTTGCAGAACTTTTTTAAAATCATCAATCAAATCCTGATTAATGTTAAGTTTTTGTGAGCTTCTTCTGTTTTCCAGTTCATCAACCAGTTCATTACTGGTGTATTCCATTGCCCGGATTTCAACCTTTTCTTCCAGATATCGCCGGCTTATCTCAGTAAGCTTGGAATAGTATTCCTTTAAATTTCTGCTTTCTATCAGATCAGATTGGTCTAAAGCCTGTAAAGATTGAATGGCTTTTTGATATGGTGGAATACGCTTTTTCTTCTGGTCCTTCTTGTCCCTTAACCGGAATATGAGGTAAATTAAGCCCACAACAACAATTATTGCTAAAAGCGTCCACCATATCCAGTTTGATATTTCAAAGGGTTTTTCGATGTCGATATATGTCTTTATTGGGTAAAGTTTCTGTTTAGTCGTATCAACAATGACATCATTAACCTTTATTGCAATAGTATCGGTTTCAACAAAACTTTCATTAACCTTCAGCGTTTGTCTGCCAATGGTATATCTGCCGGAATCAAACTGTGTAAGGGCATAAGTTTTAGAAAGTATTTTCAAGGGCTCAAGCTGAGTGGTGTCTATCTTGTAAGCCTCAACCATTTCGAGCGGCGTAAAAGTCTGCCCTTCAGGAAATTCTATGACATCATCCGGCTGCACTTTTGCGGTTATGGTATATTTCACCTGCTCACCAATTTTGATGGTATCTCTGTCAATTTTGGCTTCAACTTCCTGAGCATAAACCTGAGTAAAAGCCAAAATAAAAAAGATTAAGCTCAAAGTAGTTTGATATGTAATTTTTTTAGTCTGCATTAAAATTATCTGGCTTTAAAATAACTCAACAATTTCTTGACATAACTGTCTTCAACCTTCAATGCAATCTGTCCGGCGCCACTCCTTTTAAAGCTGTTATTAAAGTATTCTACACGTTTCAGATATTGCCTTTTATATCGATTTCTGATTCTTTTAGATGCAGTATTCAGCCATACCAATTGGCCGGTCTCTGCGTCTTTAGCCTGAATCAATCCTACATTTGGCAATTCGGTTTCCCTTTCGTCGTAAATACGTATTCCAGTCACATCATGTCGCTGGGCCACAATTTTTAGACTCTTCTCGTAGCCTTCATCCACAAAATCTGACATAACAAACACAATAGCTCTCTTCTTGATCATATTGCTCAATGATTTTAAAGCAAATGAAACGTCTGTTTTTCGATTTTGGGGTTTAAACTCAATCAATTCCCTTATGATCCTCAGCACATGCATTCGCCCTTTTTGAGGCGGAATGTAAAGCTCAATCTGGTCTGTAAATAGCATTAAACCAACTTTGTCATTATTTTGAATGGCTGAAAAAGCCAATGTTGCTGCAATTTCTATTAATATGTTTTTCTTGTAAGTACTTTGCGTTCCAAAATATTCTGAAGCCGAAACATCTATCATGAGCATCATGGTCAACTCCCGTTCCTCTTCAAATACTTTTACAAAAGGCTCATTATACCTGGCTGTAACGTTCCAGTCTATAGCTCTGACATCATCGCCAAACTGATAACCCCTGACTTCATTGAAAGTCATACCACGACCTTTAAAGGCTGAATGGTATTCGCCACCAAACACGTGGTCGCTCAAACGACGTGTTTTGATTTCAATTTTTCTGACTTTTTTTATGAGGTCTTTGGTTTCCATGTGAGAAGGGCCTATCCTAAATCCTTTCCAAAGGAAAGGACTTCATTTTTAATTAATTAAAAATAAATTGATTTTCATAATGACTTATCTATCAAAAATATTCTATGGGACTTCTACCTCGTTGACGATTTTGGAGATCAGGTCTTCTGATGTGACGTTTTCTGCTTCGGCTTCGTAGGTAATGCCGATTCTGTGTCTTAAGACGTCCATGACTACTGCCCTTACGTCTTCAGGAATAACATATCCCCGACGTCTTATGAAGGCGTAACATTTTGCACAAGTGGCCAGATTGATGCTTCCACGAGGTGAGGCACCAAAACTTATAAGAGGCTTGATTTCACTTAATCGGTATCGTTCAGGATAACGGGTGGCAAAAATCAGGTCTAAGATATACTTTTCTATTTTCTCATCCATATAAACATCTCTTACAGCTTCCTGAGCTCTTAAGATCTGTTCAACATTCACGACTTGTCTCACTTGTTCAAAGCTGCCTTTTAGGTTGGCCCTGACGACCATTTGCTCTTCCTCAATTTTTGGATAATCGATCACTGTTTTTAGCATAAATCTATCGACCTGAGCTTCAGGTAGCGGATATGTTCCTTCCTGTTCTACCGGGTTTTGCGTCGCCATTACCAAAAACGGCTGGTCGAGTTTAAAAGTCTCATCACCAATAGTGACCTGCTTTTCCTGCATGGCTTCCAGCAGCGCAGATTGTACTTTTGCAGGGGCACGGTTGATCTCATCCGCCAAAACAAAATTGGCAAAAATAGGACCCTTCTTAATGCTGAAGTCATTCACCTTCATATTGTAAATCATTGTACCGATAACATCAGCAGGCAGTAAATCCGGTGTAAACTGGATACGGCTAAAAGACCCGTGAACAGCTTTTGAAAGTGTATTGATAGCAAGTGTTTTTGCTAATCCGGGAACACCTTCAAGCAGAATGTGTCCACGGCCTATAAGACCGATAAGCAAGCGTTCTACCATTTCTTTTTGACCAATAATCACTTTATTGATTTCATTGGTAAGCAGATCAACAAACGCACTTTCTTTCTCTATCTTTTCATTAATCTGAGCAATATCTACACTTGTATTTTGTGCATCCATAACAGGAATATTTATAGTTTATAATGACCACGCAAATTGATAAAATATTTGTATTGAGCTTGTTAAGGTCTGGTTAAAAGTAATAAATACATCTAAGTCCTTTATAGACCAGTATTACTTGTTTCTAATGTTTGTTTTTTTAAGGACGTAACCGATTCTTAAAAATTACGAGGGCTTTTAAACTTTAAATTTTCATTAATAAAGTTTAAAAACATATCATTTACTTTTAAACAAAAAAAATGAAAGTACTCATTACCGGAGCAACAGGATTGGTCGGGCAAGCCCTGACGAATATGCTATTGGACAGAGGAGATTCGGTAAACTATCTTACAACGCGCTCATCTCAAATTAAAAATGAAGCAAATTACAAAGGTTTTCTTTGGAATACCGAAAAACAGGAAATAGACAGATCCTGTTTTGAAGGTGTTTCTGCTATTATTAATTTAGCCGGTGCCAGTGTCGCAGAACGATGGACAAGCAAGCATAAAAAAGCCATAATCAACAGCCGGCTAAACAGCCTCAATCTGTTATATAATGCACTTTCGGAAATTGACCACGACGTAAAGCATCTGGCTTCTGCAAGTGCTATAGGTGTATACCCAAGTTCTTTGACCAAATTATACGAAGAAGACGAAGAGAACCTCAGTAATGATTTTTTAGGTAAGGTTGTCAGACAGTGGGAAGTAGCAGCCGATAATTTCACCAAATTAGGAATAAGTGTGGCTAAACTAAGAATAGGTGTGGTATTATCCGGAAAGGGTGGTGCTTTGGAAAAAATGGCAAAACCGATTGAAAATTATGTCGGTGCACCTTTAGGTAGTGGAGAACAGTGGCAATCCTGGATACATGTGAAAGATCTGGCGCATATGTTCTGTTATGTGATTGATGATGAAATGTCTGGTGTTTACAATGCTGTTGCGCCAAATCCTGTAAATAATAAAGAGCTGACAAAAGCTATTGCCAAGGTTTTGGATAAGCCTCTTTTTTTACCGCCGGTGCCAAAGTTTGTTTTAAAATTAATGTTAGGTGAAATGGCACAAATTGTCTTAGGTAGTCAATTGGTGAGCGCTGATAAAATTCAGCATGAGGGTTTTGTATTTGAATACGCCCATGTTGAAAAGGCTTTAGAGGAAATTTATGAGACTCAAAAAAAAGATTCCTAATAAAATTATTTTAATAAGTCTTTCTACAATATACCCCTAATCAAGAAAAGCGACGCGAAAGCAATTATAGCATAAAGTTCAGGAAACACAGCGAGAATCAGTGCACGGCCAAATACATCATTCCCGGAGCCGATACTATCTATACTACTGGCACAGACTTTACCCTGATATTTACCGGAAAGAAATCCGGCTATACCCAGAGCCAGGCCACCGCCAAGTATTCCGGCGCCTTGAAGTAATGTCATGTCAGGACTGATGAGATCCTGTAAAATGAAAAATCCGGCAAAGCCATATAGACCTTGAGTTCCGGGAAGTGCACTGAGGACTATAAAAGATCCGAAAGATTTTGGGCGTTTCTTTAAAGCGCCAATAGTGGCTTGTGCCCCAATGGCAGTTCCCATAGCGCTACCGCAACCCGAAAGTCCTACTAATGCGCCAATGCCAATAAATGCGAGTGTTAAAGGTAATGATTCCATATGTTTTTATTAAAATTCTACTTGTTGTTTTTTAAAGGGTTGATAGGCTTTACCACCTCCTTTGAATTGTGCGTTGTTATAAAATTCTACAAAGGTTAATCTCAGCGGATGCACGAAAGACCCCAGTATAGCTATACAAAAGTTGAGCGTATGTCCGAATATGAGAAAAACTATACCAATCAAAAGGCCCCACCAGCTGTTCTCCATAATTTGCATCCCGATTTGATTAACAACCAAACCCAGCACGGATGAGGCAACACCGAGAGCAAATAGCCTGACGTAAGACAGTACATCACCCAATATTCCTGTAAAAATAAAGAAGAGTGGTAAAAAGCCACTTGCCGCTCTGGCTCCTAAGGATTTTTCCATATCATGGAAAAACAGCACCAGCAGTACACCACCAACCAACAGCATATTTCGCAATATGCCAAATTGCTGTAATACTTCTACCTCTTGCATGTCTGCCAAAAATATCCAAATGAGACCCGTAACGATGAAGAGTTTACCTATTTGCCAAATAGCTCTGCTAAAGTGCTCATAGCGTAATTTATTGTAAATCGAAACAAAAATGCCAAGGAAAATTTGCACAACACCTATCATCAGTGCTACGTTAAATGCATTGAAAATGAAATTACTGTCATCCGGTATGAGCACATAAGCTCCTAAAGCCTGAAAAAGTTCCCAATCCTCTGAATTTGTTGGAATGCCAAAAACACTTCCAGATTTTACCAAGCCCATAACTGTAGTCATAAGTCCGAGAACAATCCCGAGCAATGCAAGCTTTTTGGCGTCTTTCAAAAAGGTAAACCAACCTATTAAAGCAGCCATAAAAAAAACAAGGCCATAACCGGCATCGCCAAGGCAGTAGGCAAACATGATGGGGTAAAAAACAGCAATCAAAGGTGTTGGATCCCATTCGTGATAATTCGGCAGCTCAAATATTTTTGTAATGGGTTCGAAGAGCTTGGTATAACTTCTGTTTTTTAGCATGACCGGAACATGATCTGCTGCACTTGGGTTTTCTGTGGCAAAACTCAATTCTTGTTTTTTAAGGCGAGCGACTAATTGCTGTTCTACTTCCAGAGGATACCAGCCCGTTAAGGATAAAAGGCTGCCTTTTTGATATTGGCTAAAACTACCCTGTGCCATCACAAGATTTATTTTGTTTTCGATGTTGTGGAGTTCTTGTTTTAACAGCGGAATACAAGGAGCGAAAGACGAAATGTTTTGCAGAAGTTTTTCATTGTCATTGTTTAATTCTTCTTCAGCTTTTATGATATCGCTAAGTGTGCGTTTTGGGACATTTAGGGTTTCAAAATTGGTGGGGATTTCAGATTTGCTAATGACTACAAAATACACACGACTGGAGCTGGTGTATATTTTTTGTTGAATTAGTGAACTAAAATCAAAGGTCTTATATTCTTTTTTTCCCGCAACACAAAATTCAGCATGTATACCTTTGGCTCTTAAACGTTCTATTTTAGCAAGATCAAAATCATTCCACGGAATGCGTTGCAACTTTTCTTTTAAAAGCTTATCTTTTTCAACAGCCAGGGCTTCAATACGGTGTTTAAGCTCTAAGACTTGATTTGCGATAACATTTGGTTGTTCAGGTAAATCCTTTTTTTCGTCTTCAAAGATATGCGCATGTTCTCCGATGATCTCGACGGTTTTGGAGATTTTAGTTTTCTGCTGTTCCAAAACGTCTATATCGTTACTCTGAAAATCTGATTTAAAGTCGATATGCAGCACACCGAGATCTTGCAGCATTTCTATGATATGCTGTCGCTGTCGGTGGTAGACAAGCAGAGTTAATTTTTTAAACGATGCTTTCATGCTGCTTTTTGTCTTTTCTTTTTTTTACGATTTTCTGTGCTGCTTTGGATATATTTTCTTTGTCTTCCAAAAAGCGTTTTATTTTTATAATGGCCTCTTCGAATTCGGGGATTTGGACTTTTTCATAGAGGTTTACTTTCTGTGTTGTTTTTTTTCGCGCCAGATCGAGAATTTCAATTTGTTTTTGAACAATGTCCGCCTTCAGTTTGAGGCTAATGCCTTCTTTGAGCAGTTTGATACCGCCTGGTATCCATGCCGGCAGGTTCCACCAGCTTACATCCGCTATTTTGAAGCTGATAGATTCAATTTCAGGCACTTTGACGCCAATCACTTTTTTTCGGTGAATTTTAATTTTGTCCATTTTTAGGATATCAGGAAACTCTATCCAGAAATTATGGTAGCTTTCAAGTTCAACCTCTAATTGTTTTTGTTGAATGTTTAGTTTTTCCAGGTGCTTTGTAAGGTTCACTACTTCCAGACGCAGCGCTGTTTCTTTATTTTTCAGAATAGGCAGTGCCTTTTGCCTGATGGCAAGCTGTCGCTTAAAATTCTGTATCGTGGTTTTATTGTAGTTGAACTTTAGTGCCATGACCTCATGCTTTTATTGTTCTATCATCATTCCAGTACTTGTTCATGATCTCCTCTTTGATCCCTACTTCAAATTTTTTGAAATAGTTCTGCAACAATTCCCAACCTGTATCCAGCATTTGATCTATCGACATGTTTACATCTACGGCCAGTAGTCTTCTGGAATAGTCTTTGGCAAATTCGAGACAACGCTTATCGTATTCGTTAAGGTCGAATCCGTTTTCTTTTTTGGTTTTGGCATCCTTTGCATCAGCATAGAGCCTTACCAATGCATTCATCACCTGCGGATGGTCTTCCCGGGTCTTCTTGGCAATAACATTTTGTTTTAGTCTGGACAGGCTTCGAAACGGATCTACGATAACCTTACCAATATCTGTGTCTTGTTTTAGGAATAATTGTCCTTCGGTAATGTATCCCGTATTGTCCGGAATAGCATGGGTAATATCTCCTTCGCTTAAGGTGGTTACACCAATAATGGTAATCGATCCACCGTGCGCAAATTGAACCGATTTTTCGTAAATACTGGCCAAATCACTGTAAAGCGAACCCGGCATGGAATCTTTAGATGGGATTTGGTCCATTTTGTTGGCTACAATGGCCAAAGCATCTGCATACAACGTCATGTCTGTGAGCAACACGAGGACTTTTTGCTTTTTGTCATTGGCAAAATATTCGGCGGCTGTACAGGCCATATCGGGTATTAAAAGTCTCTCTAATGGCGGGTTTTCAGACGTATTGATAAAACAAACAATCTTGTTGAGCACACCGGCATTGGTAAATGTGTTTTTAAAAAACAAATAATCGTCATTAGACAAACCCATACCGCCCAGTATTATTTTGTCGGCTTCGGCACGCATCGCCACTTCTGCCAGCACCTGATTATAAGGCTGGTCGGCATTAGCAAAAAATGGTATTTTTTGTCCGGTTACCAGGGTATTATTGAGATCGATGCCGGCAATACCAGTTGCCAAAAGTGTTGATGGTTTTGAGCGTTTTATGGGATTTACTGCACTGCCCTTTATGGCACGTGCTTCTCCATGAAGTTCAGGACCGCCATCAATAGGTTCGCCGTAGCCATTTAGGAATCTTCCGGCCAGCAGGTCACTAACATTGAGTAAAGGCTGCGAGCCTGTAAATACAACTTCAGACTCTGAAGATACACCTTCTGTTCCTGCAAAGACCTGCAAAGTTACATTTTCGCCAATGACACTAATCACCTGAGCCGGCATGCCGTTTATTCTCGCGAGTTCGCCATAGCGTGCACCTTCAGCTTTCAGGGTACAAGTGGCTTTTGTGATATTCGAAATTCTGGTATATATCCGCTTAAATCCCATAATTGTTAAGATTCTATAAGGGTTTTTTCTTTATTATCCTGTAATAATTTATTTAGTTCTTTCTCATGTTTTTTGAATTGAGCTGAATCAAAAGCTGAATAATTCATTTGTTTAAGGACATTGATAACTTGCTTAAAAAAAGTAGCAACCTCAGCAAATTCATCAAAATGAAATTCTGTCTCACCTATGTCCATCAACTTGTTCAACATGTATTGTTGTCGTTTGAGGGGTGTTTTCATATCTAAGTCATCAAAAGAATCCTGTTGGATGAGCGCAAAATCGATCATTTCACTGATCCAGAACAACACATGATAATCGACTGGTACCGCATCATCTCCCAGGATACTGATCTGGTCTCGGGCTTCCAGTCCGTTACGAATGAGGTCTTTACATCGTTTTACCTGAGTTACCCAGCCTTTTTGTATGTTGGAATCGGCATTTTCGACAAATTCAGGATAGTCCAGATATTTGGAATAGGAGGCCATCGGATCTATGGCAGGATACCTTTTAGCATCTGCCCGTTTTTGTGATAAGGCGTAAAAACATCTTGCTACCTTTCCGGTAGATTCGGTCACCGGTTCTTTAAAGTTACCACCCGCAGGCGATACCGTTCCTATGAACGTCACAGAACCCCATTCGTCATTGTTAAGTTGTGTGGTTCCTGCACGGCTGTAAAAATTGGCAATGACCGCAGGAAGTTCAACCGGAAAGGCATCCTGACCTGGCAGTTCCTCCATTCTGTTAGACATTTCCCTCAAGGCCTGAGCCCATCTTGAGGTACTGTCGGCCAGAATTAAAACTTTAAGCCCCATAGCACGATAGTATTCTGCTATGGTCATGCCCACATAAACAGAAGCTTCTCTCGCAGCGACAGGCATATTCGAGGTATTACAAATTATAGTGGTTTTCTCGTCTAATGATCTTCCGGTGTCAGGGTCTGTTAGTTTGGGAAACTCTGTAAAGATTTCGACGACTTCATTGGCGCGCTCACCACAGGCCACGTTTATGAGTACATCTGCTTTGGTGTTTTTGGCAATAGCCTGTTGCAAGACGGTTTTGCCCGTTCCAAAGGGTCCGGGAATATAGCCTGTACCACCTTCGGCAATAGGATTAAGCGTGTCTATAACCCGTAACCCGGTTTGAAGAATTTTATTTGGTCTTATTTTTTGTTTATAGGTATCGATCGTCCGTTTCACGGCCCATTTCTGAACCATGCTCACTTCAGTTTTCTCACCGTTTTCAGAAGTTAAAACCGCTACAATATCATGGATTAAATAATCCCCTTCTTCCACAACAGACTCAATGATATACGTACCTTTAAGTGCAAAAGGCACCATGATTTTATGGTCTATCCAGTTTTCTTTTACACTACCCAACCAGTCGCCTGCTTTTACTGTTTCTCCTGCTTTGCCTATTGGAGTGAATTTGTAATATATGTCGCTGTCTAAAGCGGCCGACGTCTGACCGATTTCAATAAACAAACCGCTCATTTTTGTCAAATCATTCTGAAGGCCATCGTATTTTTTTGATAGTATGCCAGGACCCAATTCAATTTCAAGCATTTTACCGGTAAAGTCTACCTGACTGCCCATTTTAATGGTCATACTCATTTCAAAAAGCTGTGCAGATATTTTACTTCCCTCAACCTTGATGACTTCTGCCATGAGTTTTTTGTTTTCGGCATGAATAAAACAAATTTCATTTTGGGTCACAGCTGCAACAGCCTCAATAAAAATAAGGTTAGAAATAACGCCGGTTACTTTTCCTGTGTTCATAGCATCAGAGTTTTTTCAGATGTGTTCTTGTTTATAATGTTTGAGAGCAATTCTTTGTAAGATTTAGAATCCTGTTCAATCTTCTGCCAGCGCTTTAATAGTTGTAATTTAATGGTATATGCAAATACGCATTCACTGCTAAAGGGCTCTGCTGATCTATAATCCAGAAAATCCCAGATGACCTGGTCTATTAACCGTTCTGATTGTTCAGGCTGATCTTCAGAAAGCACAGCAATGAGCTTTTCCAAAAATTCATAATCTTTTAGAAGAGAGGCAGAAGGCGATTTGCCCGGTCCAAGTTGTAAAATCAATCTGTCGACATCCTGAATCTTTGGGGTGGATAAAAAATCATAGGTATTGAAATTATAAGCCGCAATGATAGATTTTAAGGTCCTGTTGAATTTGTAATACCTGGTCAAAAATGCATTATTCAGTTCAAAAACTTCTTCATAAAAGCGTTCTTGCATGGCATCTTCCATCTCCCTTCTGCTCATCACCGAAAGGCGGTCTTCGTTCTGAGATAGAAAATCGTTGATGAAATCGGAGAAATTTGCCTTGTTCTTTTTAAAACTTTCTACCTCTTCAGCTTCAAATACAGAAGGTGTTTTAAAATCAACCGCCGACATGTTTTGATGTTTTTCTGAAAGCACATTCAACAGATTGTACAAATCATTCGGATAAATCAAATATTTGAATAAATGAATATCTTGCTTACTGAGGTTCCGATTGATGCTGTCAAAAAGTTCGGTAAAATCTAACTTTGACGTATCCATTTGCGGGGACAACTCAGGAAGGCTCGATATGAGGTAGTAATAGTTCATTCGGATGATTTAAATAATACCTTATTCGTTTGTGCTGAGAGGTATGAGCTGAAAATTGCAATAAAGTCATCATCGCTAAATGAGATTTGATAGTGGTCTTCTTTTCTGGCGATTCTAAAACCGTTATTCAGTTTGTTTTCAAAGTGGATCATCATGTTTGGAGCGACTTCGTGTATTCTTCGCTTAAATGTTGAATTTATCTGTGCCTCGAGTTTTTTTGGCAGGATAAGTTCTACATCGTCCGAATTTTTCCAGTGTTTTAAAACATCGGCGATGATGGATTGCATAAAACTGACATCTGCCATTGCCTCTTTGGTTGTATGATCGACTATTTTTTGGGCCAGTAAATTTTGAATTTTAAGTTTTAAGTCACTTGTAAATTGTTTGGCTTTGAGTTCTAATTCACTTTCTACACTAAGCTTGAGCCTCTTGGACTCGCGTTCTGCTTCTTCCAGAATTTTTTCGGCTTCGGCTTTGGCCTTGTTGAGTATGAGTTGCTTTTCAGCTTTGGCCTCTTCAATCATTTTTTTTGATTGTTCTTCGGCCTTTTCGATGCCTTCCCGATAAATTTGATCAGTTAATTTTTCAAGATTATTTAAACTATTACTCATAAAATTGGTTTTTAAATGACCATTAAAGGCATAGGACTATTGAATACCATTTTTTCAGTCAAGCTTTCATGAAATAGGCTTTCTATAAAGGAGTAGTTTTTAGACAGGATGACAACGGCATCAACATTATTTTCTTTAGCATAGGCCATTATGCCTTTATCAATTTGAGGGTGTTGTGTAAATTTGAAAGACGCTTTAACGTTGCCCATAAGCTCCATAATCTGATCACGATGTTTATGTTCTAATTTTGTCATCGTTTTTTCATCCCGGTTTAAGGTTACCACATCAATAGAAAAATTTAGTTGCTCTGCGAGATCCGTCAAAAACTTTATGGCTTCGTAATTAGTATTCAGACTATAATCACAAGCCAATGCCACTTTCTTTAAATGCTTAAGATTAGTTTGATCCGGTATAACAAAGGCAGGTTTTTGAATCATTTTTATAATCCTAGCGGTTTTGGTGCCCCAAATTTCATTAAAACCTTTTGCACCTTTAGTGGCCATGACCAGCATGTCTACGCCACCGGTATTCACACGACCGGTTATTTTTTCTACTGTTGTTCCTATGACTTTTTTAAACTCGTGAGGGACATTTTTAAGGTCCGGCAAAACTTTGAGTAAATCCTGAAACTTTAATTCTATTTTCTTTTCGAGCTCTTCCAGTGCCCGATCACTTCCGCGATCGACTACCGGCCTGTGATAAAAATGGTAAATGACAAGTCTGGAATGGGTTTTTTGTGCGAGAAAAACAGCCTGATCTAAGGCATTTGTAGCACGTTCTGAAAAATCGGTTGGGACTAAAATGGTTTTGTTGGTTTCCACGATAAATTTTTTAAATTTATATTATTCTTAATTTTTATGAATTAAAATAATTAATCTGATTACTAAAATATGATTAAACTGACATTATCGCAAATAGTTAGTCATATATAAATCGTTTTTTTTATGTTTTATGACATTAGTCATAAATAATCTTTATACCTTCTTTTGTGATTTATTCTCTTCTAAAATTGATTTCGATGGAAAAGTCAAGTGCTCAAAAATTTAAGCTCAAAGCACTTTGCTAGTCATACGAATTTTACAACAATTGGCTATTTCGGAGTGACCATGCCACGGATTTCGGTCAAACCGTGCCACTTATAAAGATGTTACAATTATAGTTAATTTTCGGGTTTATTAGTTATTCATTATTGTTTTTCTAAGAGATTCTCCTTCAAGTTTTATTCTGTGTGAGGAGTTTACTATTCGGTCTAAGATGGCGTCTGCAATGGTACTTTCTCCTATAATATCGTACCATGAAGATACCGGTATTTGTGATGCAATGATGGTTGAGGATTTTCCATGCCTTTCATCAATAATATCCATTAATGCCTCTCTTGCATGATTATCAAAGCTTTGGAGTCCAAAATCATCAAGTATCAAAAGGTCAGCTTTTAAGATTTTTTGGAGTTCTTTCAGATAAGTTCCATCCACTTTACAGAGCTTTAGTCTTTTGAATAGTCTTGCCGTATTTTGATATAATACTTTATATTCCATCATACAGCTTTGGTGACCTAAAGCTTGTGCTATATAGCTTTTACCCACACCAGAGGCTCCGGTTATAATGATGTTTTCTTTGGCTTTGATGAAGTTTAATGTTGCCAGACGCTCAAACATGTTTCTGTCCAGATTTCTTTGCGTAGTATGGTCTATATCAACGATACTGGCCTGTTGTTTAAAAGTAGCCTGTTTTACAAGACGGTTTATTTTCTTGTTTTGGCGGTCTTCCCATTGATGCTCTACTAACAAGGCTAGCTGTTCGTCGAAGGTCATGCCTTGACAAGCATTCTGGGCTAAGTGTTGGTTGTACAATTCTGCCATGGCGTTAAGACGCATGGCTTTGAGTTTGTCTAATGTGGGGTTTTGATTCATATTATTATGGTTTTGATGAATGATTATTTATAAGTTGATGCTCCCCGAATATTGTCATGTCTGGGGATATGTGGTGTATCTTCTTCTAAGCACTGATAGAAGAGAGAGTGTTTATCTATGTTGTTTTTCAATATGTTACCAATACGTTTATAGCTTACAACATCTAGTTCCAGAGCTTTTTTGCAGGCATTATTCAATCGGTTTGAGCCGTAGTTCTTGTGAAGTTGTATGAGTCCCATAACCCTCTTATACCCAATTTCCGGATAGGACACATTGGCCATGATATGCTCTGCACACTTGGCGACGTATTCTCCGTGATGTCTGGCTTTGTTTTCAAAATATTCAGGGCTCCAGTCAGTATAGTTTTTGTGGGTACTGCTTAGGTGATCTTTGTTGGTGTTGTAAGACCCTTTCACTGGATTACGCTTATGTACAGCTATACGTTGACGGTTGTAATACACTTCGATGGTGGTGGTTGTAGCTTCAATAGCAGTGCGATGTCCGATGTAGCGGTAGGGAACGCTGTAATAGCTTTTATCTGTAGAAAAATATACATAGCCCATCTTTTGAACCTTTGCTCTTTTATACTCTTTAATATGATAGTGATCTTGTGTTAATGGCTTTAAAGCATGACTTTCATCACGTTGGAAAAGCTCTTTACGACTGGCTTGTTTTCTGGTAAGCAACATATCGTTGTAGCGTTTTAAATGCTTCTGTATTTCTTTGTTTAAATCTGCCAGATTAAAGAAGATCATCTCATGCATGGGATAGTAAATACGCTGATAAGACAGATGTACAGCGTTTTCAACCAAAGCCTTATCCTGAGGACTGTATGTTCTGGTAGGGTTAACAGCGCAGTTATAGTGACGAGCAAAATCTTTAAAACTTCTGTTGATTTGTGCTTCGTATTTACTAGATCGGGTTACGGCAGATTTTAAATTATCACAAACAATCGTCTTAGGTACTCCTCCATAAAAGCGTAAAGCATTTTCACAGCAGTGTATAAAATCCTCTAGCTTTTGGCTTCTGCAGGCTTCTACATAAGTATATTGGCTACTTGGAAGTATGGCAACAAAAACTTCTACATCCTCTAATTCTCCTGTCTCTTTATTTACAAGGTGTAGTTTCTTGCCTGCATAATCTACAAACATGGCTTCTCCTGCTATATGCTCTAACTTCATCGAGCCTTTTTCTTTGGGAAACTTACGGTGGTAGTGTTCTAAAAACTGAGTGTAACTGTAGGGATTTTTTGTCGAATTACGGTAACACTCATAATGGTAACCATAGGTAAAACCAGGATGATTAAGTTTGCTATTCATCTTATTAAAATAGCTCATAAGTCTATTAAAACGCTCATTGTCAATGGTTGTATGTATTGTGAATAAACGCTCTAACTTTAAATCATCAAAGGATAAAAGTTCTTGTAGTTCATGCTCACTGGCTTTAAATAATCGCATATACTGATTTATGGTATTGCGAGATATACCAAGTGTTTTGCCTATTTTACGGTTGCTTAAACCGTCTAAATGTAAGCTGAGAATTTGTTTTAAGTCCATAGGATCAAGTGTGTTTGCCATGCTGCTGTTTTTAAATTAAAAAACAGCAAGGTAATTGTTAACTTAATCTCTATAAGCGGTCACTGAGTTTAACCGAAGTGTGGTCACTAAGTCCAATCGAAGTGTGGGCACTAAGTTTAACCCAATTATTTGGCACGTTTTGAACCGTAAAAGAAATAATATATCATTAAATCTAAAACATGGTGGCACAAATTGAACCGAAATAAATGGCACAATTTAAACCGAAATCACTGGCACTATCACTCCGAAAACACTGGCACAAATCGAACCGGAATAGCCAAATAGGTGGGTAAGCTGTCTGAATATTCTATTAACGATTGGAGACAAATCAAAAGAGAAGCTGAGGAGCTATTAAGCAAATGTAAAAACACACTTCAAAAAGTGCCGTCACTAATCATTATTGATGATTCAGAGTTTACAAGAATTTTTAAAATTAGTAGAAGGACATCAGCAAGATGGAGAGAACTCAATATAGTAGGTTATAGTAAAATTAACGGTAACATTTACTATACTATGCAGGACGTCATAGACCTGTATTATGATAATTACGAAAAACCAAGACAAATAATTAACAATTTAAAGAACAAATAAAATGAACATTAAAACAACAAGCGGAATTTTAGAATCCGTAAACTATCTGGAAAATGAACTGTATCGTTCAAGACTAAATTTAGAAACTGCAATTATATACTTAGATATTTTGGTAGAAAATGCCATTGATGAAATCGTAGAAAGACCATTATTCGCATTTAAATTGCCGGACTTTGATAAGTATATAAGCTTTTTTAAATGCTATAACTTAATTAGAGGCTTAAAATCTAATACTTTTTCAATATCAGACGACCTATTGGGTTATTCACAAGACTATTCCATCACCGATAAGGAAGCAATTGATATCTTCAAGTCAATCTAAGTAAGGCTTCAAAAACAAGCCTATTTTTCATAGGCAATTGACAACAATAACATATTAAAAATTTTAGCTCATTTCCTGAGCCTAGGATTTCTATTTTAAAAATTTAAAGCAATGAAAAAATATTATATATTAAAAATCAAAGATTTATCAATAGAGGAAAGAATAAAAAGGTATAAGCCTAATTTTAATTATAACTTAGATTATTTATACTATTTACAGCACTTAGTGCTATCAAAGAATATTTATCATAGAGGTGAAATTGAACAATTTGAAAAAAAAGAAAAATGGATTCCGTTATGTTCAGATATTCTTAAAAATCATCCTTATTCTTATAATCAACATATAAGATATTTGTGTAGAAATTTTCCAGAAATTGGTAATATTCTTTGGCGTAAAGATTATGGGAATAAAAAATGTTATTCATATAGAATAAATCCATATTTTGAGCTTGACCCAATAGAATTATATTGTATAACAGATAAAAAACTGTTGAAGCATATTAATAAAAACAAAAAAAATGCTCAATCAAAAGTTGGTATTTATTCTTTTGCTATAACCAATTTTAAAAATCATAAAATTAAAATTAATGCAGAAGATGCTTTAAATAAGAATGATGAAATATATAAAAGATTTATTAACATAACACCTGATACGGCTATTTTAAAGCAAAGATTAAATGTTCGTCAAATTTCAAATATTCTAAATGAAGAATATCCTATTTACCATAATCCAGATACTGACGGTCGTTTACATACTGTTCTTACAAGCTTAAGTAGTGAATTAAGACCGTATGTTACATGCAATGATGAAAAACTCTGTGAAGTAGATATATCAGGCTCAATGCCAACTGTCTTTTACTATATTT